>JACMOZ010000330.1 GCA_014377785.1 Aeromicrobium sp. | reverse complement strand
GGTCGCCTATCTGGGTTCCGTCACGGAAACCCGAGCCGTGCGGCAGTGGGCCGACGGTGTCCGGAGGCCACCGGCCGAGGTCGCGCGCCGGCTGAGGCTCGCGTACCAGGTCGCCGGGCTGCTCGCCGAGCGGGACCAGCCGCCTGTGGTTCAGGCCTGGTTCCAAGGGATGAACCCGCAGCTCGAAGACATCGCGCCGGCGCGACTCATCCGTGAAGGCAATCCAGACGAAGTTGGCCCGCGAGTGCTGGCCGCTGCTCGCGCGTTCGCCGCCGTCGGATAGACACGAGTTTGTGTGGCGACCGTGTGCGCGACGATCACCGATCACGGCCGGGAGACAATAGGGCCATGGCCCGTGATGATGTTGCTCTGCCCAATGGATACCCCGAGTTCCTCGGCTCGCTCAAGCGTCGGGTCCGCGATGCTCAGGTGCGGGCGCAGCGCACGGTCAATACGCAGCTCATCGAGCTGTACTGGTCCATCGGTCGCTCCATCCTCGCCGAGCAGGAGAAGCAGGGATGGGGAACTGGGGTGCTGGGTCGCCTCGCCGGAGATCTGAGGACTGAATTCCCTCAGATGAAAGGATTTTCGCCTCGCAACCTTCAGTACATGAGGGCCTTCGCGGTCGCTTGGGCTGGCACAGAACCAATTGTGCAACAGGCTGTTGCAGGATTGCCCTGGGGCCACATCACTGTTCTGCTCGACAAGCTTGACAGCGCTGAGGGTCGCGAATGGTACGCCGCATCAGCCGTGAAGAACGGTTGGTCTCGCAACCTGCTTCTCAACCAGATCAAGAACCGCACCCTCGAACGGACTGGCTCGGCGCCGTCAAACTTCATCGCAGAACTGGCGCCCGAAGACTCTGATCTTGCCCACCAGATTGCCAAAGACCCCTACGTATTCGACTTCTTGGAGTTGACAGAGGATGCCGCTGAGCGCGACCTGGAACAGGCGCTCATGGACCGCATCGTCGACACCCTCCGAGAACTGGGCACAGGGTTCGCATTCGTGGGACGCCAGGTCCACTTCGACGTCGCCGGCGATGACTTCTACCTCGACCTGTTGTTCTTCCACATCGAGCAACTGCGGTACGTGGTCATCGAACTGAAAACCGGGAAATTTCAGCCCGAGCACGCCGGCAAGCTCAGCTTCTACGTCTCCCTCGTTGACGACAGACTCCGCCGGGAAGCCCATGCGCCAACGGTGGGCATACTCATCTGCGGCGACCGCAACGACCACACCGTCCGTTACGCACTCAGTCGGTCGGGCTCCCCCATGGCCGTGTCCACCTACACGTACGACTCCTTACCGCCCTCCGAAAAGCGCGCGCTGCCAGATGCTGACGAACTCACGTCTGCTCTTGGCTGGGACGAAGAAGAGCGGGAGCAGCTCGACTAATTCCGCAATGAGGTCTCGGTCGATGCCGGCGCCTCTGCGCCCAGGTGCACCTTGTGAGTGGCGGTGAGTCTTGTGAGTCTTGTGAGTGTCCCCCCGTTTCTGCCCGCAACGGCTGGTCGGCACGGGTTCGCGTGAGATCCTGGGCGCCCGGCTCGTCGCTTACCTGGGCGTCAGGATCTCCATTGCAGTGTTCGGGAAAATGGTCCTGTCCACTGGCAGCGGAAACGGTTTGTTTCCGTCTTCCCACATCACCCCTTGACTGTTGCATATGCGCAATGGTTTTCTTGTCCAGATGTTTAGGGATTCATTGCATATATGCAATGCTCTGCGTAACATAGGCAGATGATCACTACGTCGGCGGCTTCGCTTGTCACTCGCATGCGCCTGAAGCGAGAGCTCAGTAAGACAGCGTTTGCTCAGCTCGTCGGCGTGCCCGCGTCGACGATCACCCGAATCGAGTCCGGCATCGTCGATCCGACCTACTCGATGCTGCAGAAGATCGCTTCCGGGGCCGGGTTCACGCTCTCGGGAACTCTCTCGGACGTGGGCAGCGATGCGCCCTACGCTGCGGCAGTGGAGCGTATCCAGAACGCCTCAAGCGTCGAGAGGCGCCGCCTGGTGAAGAAGCTCGCGCAGACGGCCATACTCGCACCGGTCACCAAACGCCCCGGTGTGCGTATCTTCTCCCTGGACCGTCCTATTGGCGATTTCGTCCAGCACCTGGAAGAACGCGGCGCGAATCCCACTGTCTCTTCTCTCGAGGCTGTAGCCGACGACATTGCTTCCACGCGGTCGTTCACCCCCGTCGTTTACGTGGAGCGGCCGGAAGATCTCGATGACCTGACCCCGATGTCTCCAACGGCACGGTCCAGCGTCATCGTGCTTCCGATCACCGAGAACGTGCGCAAATTCACCCGCTGGGTCAACGGCACTGCAATGCTCGAGCCGGAGTGGGGAATGCTCGACGCGCTCGCATCGCCTGGCCGGCAAGCGGACGTCGCACGGACCCTCTTGCCGCAGCTCGCCGCGCGCGTCAACATGACCCGCGAAGCCGGAGCAGCGGCCTAGTGGCACTCGGACTCGAGGACGCCAGATATGGCGCCGAACGATCCCGGCGGCTTCTCATCACAACCATCGTGGCGTTGGGCGGCCACGCGGATGCCATGACCGTCGTCGGCGCACATGCTGTCCACGTCTGGGTGCAGAAGAAGTGGGGACCCATCGATATGGAATCGACCAGAGACGGCGACCTTGCAATCAATCCTGTCCTCATCGCTGAGGACCCGAAGATCATGGAAATCATGGCCGAGATCGGGCTCGAGCCGGCACGCCCCGAACGCCCAGGGATCTACGGCTACGTCAGCGAACGAGGTCTGCCGTGGGATCAACGCACGACGGTGGACCTCCTCGTGCCTGAAACCTATGCGGGCTCGAAAGGACGATCGGCTCGAATCCCCGGACAGAAAAGCGCAACGACCCGTGCGTATGGCCTCGAACTGGCAATCCACGACCGCACCCTGACGAAAATCTCGACTACCGAAGGTGAGCCCGAACTCTCCGTTGACGTGCACGTTGCCGGCCCCGCGGCCCTGCTCATCGCCAAGGCACACAAGGTGTCAGAGCGGCTTGCCGACAGTGAAAGACGTCCGGACCGTCTGCGTCCCAAAGACTCTGGCGATATAGCCCTTCTCATGATGGTCACCGATGGAATCGAAATGGCGGAGTCCATGATGAGACACGTAGCCCAGAGCCCAGAGATACGTGCCGTCGTCCGTGACGGCGCTCAGTACCTCGTTGAAATGTATGCCGCGGGCAACGACACGATCGTCCGCGAGCACATGGCCGACAGCTTGAGCGCACGATTCCCCGAATCCACCGTGTTCGATGCAATCGATGTTTGGCTCGCTTCCTTCTCCGCGAACTTCGACAGGTCGGTCGTATAGCGAGCTGGCTCCCGCCGTACAGGACAGCCTGGCTTGCCTGGCGATGAGTCATTTACTCCGCTACATAGAGCCCTCTATATAGAGCTCGATCAATCGTTGTTGCTCCCGGATTGATCCACGACTAATTCGGCGCGCGACGGCGAGGCGCTGTCGCATTTCACGCACGCGGGAATCTATTGATCGAAGCAACGCCGTCTTTTCAGGTGGTTTTAGTGTTTCGACATTCTTCATCAGCAGCAGGTGTCCGGTTTCTCGCATCTATCAAGGAGGGGCGCGGTCTCAAACCGGCCGCCCGAGACGCTGGCATTGACAAGGAGGTTGGGTATCGCTGGTTGCGCGAGAAGTACCTCAACCTGCGTCGCGCGGGTATGTCCGCTGGGGAGTCGACCGCGGAGCTCGGGTTCACGACCTCGCGTCTCCTCGCGTGGGAGGCAGCCGTTGACCGCACTGATGACCGGCATCATCTAAGGGTCGACGTCGACGAGGAGGCGCTGTTCTGGGCATCCTTCGGCGCCGGCCAGAGTGCCAACGCGGGGGCCACGGCGGCCGGTGTCGCGCGGTCCACCGCATATCGGTGGATCATTAAGCGCTTCTCCGCACTGCGCCTGGCCGGCCACACCGTGCAGCACTGCCAAACCCAGTTGCGCCTCACCGAGGACCGGGTGCGGATCTTTGAGGAACGCAGGCTGAATCAGCGGCGTCGAGAGGCCTGTGTCGCCAGGGCAGCGCAGCACGAGGCCGTCCGCTCGTCCGGTCGCTACGCCGACCGGGTGCTCGAGCACACGGCCACGCCAGGTCAGGAGCGGTTGAGAATCCGCGCAGAAAAGTACTGGCAACTCATGCGCGACGGCCTGAGCAACGCCGAGGCCTGCAGACTACTGGGCATGCACCGAGCCTCCGGAACCCAGCTGCGACAAGCCACCAACTATCAGATTCCCCGGCTCCCGGCCCGTCGAGAAACAGCCGGCCGCTACCTTGACGCCCGAGAGCGGCTTCAAATTGCCGATCTGCTGCGCTTGGGTCAGTCGATGCGTGCGATCGCGGCGGCTCTGGGCCGGCAGCCCTCCACCATCTCTCGGGAACTGCGCCGACATCGCAATAGCAGCGGACACTACCTTCCGAAGACGGCCGATCATGACGCACGCCTACAACGCACCCGGCCCAAGATCCCCAAACTCGTCTCAAACGTTCCGCTTCGGCTCTTGGTGCAGCGCAAGCTGAATCGATGCTGGTCGCCAGACGAAATCTGCGGGTGGATGAAAAAACACTACCCCGACGATCTGACCATGCGGCTGAGTCCGGAAACGATCTACCGGGCGTTACTCCTCCGCGACGACCATGGCCTCCACAAACGCTTCGCCATGAAGCTACGCACCGGACGTCGGATCCGTAAAACGCGCTGGCGCCGCCGGATCGGGCGTGGATCGCGCATCATCAACATGACCATGATCGACAAACGACCGACCGAAGTCGAAGACCGCAAACAAGCCGGCCATTGGGAGGGCGATCTCATCGTTGGCCTGGGCTCCATCTCGGCAATGGTGACCTTACGAGAACGGAAAACTCAATACGGCATCATCGTGAACCTGCCCCAAGATCACACGGCGGCCAGCGTCAACGCTGCCATCACCGACGCGTTCGCGACCCTCCCACGACAGTTGAAACGCGCCCTCACCTGGGACCAGGGCATCGAACTGGCCTGGCACGAGCGACTCACCGAGGCCACCGGGGTCCCCGTCTTCTTCGCCGAACGCTCCAGCCCCTGGCAGCGCGGCGCGAATGAGAACTTCAACGGACTGGCGCGACAGTACTTCCCGAAGGGCACCAATCTCGCCCTACACCCCGCCGAACACGTCACCAAGGTCGTGAAAGAACTCAACGATCGACCGCGGAAAACACTCGGCTACGACACCCCCACTGAGCGATTCAACGCTGAATACGACACGCTGGCGCTGGATCCGCGCTAGCCTCACATTGCCCGGAAATCCGCCGGACAATTACGCATCCGTTGCGTCGACCACCAGAATCCGCCCACCTGAACGCGAAACCTCGACGGGCGGGGTATTCGCGACACGCAGCGCAGCGAAGTCGCCACTGACCTTTCGTGGCGCGGATGTGTGCGTTTAGGGTCCGGCTTCCGGAACAGCGGATGCCCACGCGTGACGGCAGAATGTCACGCCCTTTCAACAGCGCCGGAACTGGATGGACTGGGAAGACGCAAGGACGACCTTGTACTCGTGTCTACGCGATACGCGTTGGTCACCCTTCCCAAAAGACACAGCATCGGAATGCTCGGGCGCTGGGTAGGGTTGTGCCATGACTTTCGCAAACGCGGGAACACTCGGTGTCGTCCCCGGTGAACGTGATGAGCTGGTCGCTCATCTGACTCAGCGCAGCGACACCCTCAAACAGATCGGCTGCCTGGCCTATGAGGTAGGGGTCAGCGACGACGACCTCG
>JACMOZ010000329.1 GCA_014377785.1 Aeromicrobium sp. | reverse complement strand
TCGTGGCCGGTTATCCGCCCGCCGGCCGGGGACAGCAAGGTCTCCTGTGGGGCGACGGCCTGGCGATAGGACAGCGTGAGTTTGGGAGTCATGACCGCATCGGCGTCGAGTGCGCCGATCATCGGTGCGGAGTCGACGGTGCGGCAAAGGTAGAGGAGCCCGGCACATTCGGCGACGGTCGGAATACCGGCGGCGATGGCCATACGCAGGGAGTCCCGCAACGGTTCGTTGGCGGTCAGCTCGCTCGCATGGACTTCGGGGAAACCCCCGCCGAGGTAGATGCCGGCAGTGCCGTCGGGTAGCGCAGAATCGCCGAGTGGGTCGAAAGTGACGACGTCACAACCGGCCGCACGAAGGAGTTCCTCGGCCTCGGCGTAGCGGAACGTGAACGCGCGACCGCCGGCAATCGCGACAACAGGTCGTCGATCCGAGGGCGGGGCGACTTCGAGGGCAGGATCCCAGGGCTCGGCAGTCAAAGCGGGAGCTTGCTGGGCCAATGCGACGACCCGGGCGAGGTCGATCTTGGCCGCGATCTGGGCCGAGAGCCGGTCGAGGGCATGGGCCGCATCGTTGCGTTCGGCGGCCGGTACGAGGCCCAGATGCCTCGACGGGGCGACGATCCCGTCGTCGCGTTGCAACACCCCGAGCACCGGGATACCGGTCGATTCGAGCGCCCGGCAGACCTCATCGGAGTGGCGAACTGAACCGGCCTTGTTGAGGATGACGCCGACAATGCGAACCGTCGGGTCGAAAGCCACCATGCCCTGGACGACGGCCGCGATGGACCGGGAAGCGTGGGAAATGTCGACGACCAGCACAACCGGCGACTTCGTCAAGGTCGCGACATGGGCTGTCGAGGCGAAACCGTCGCCGCCGATCTGCCCGTCATACAGGCCCATCACTCCTTCGATGATCGCGATGTCTGCGTCGGCCGCGCCGTGCAGGAGAAGCGGCACGAGCCGGTCCTCGCCGACGAGGTGCGGATCGAGGTTGCGGCCGGGTTTGCCGGTGGCGAGCGAGTGGTAGCCCGGATCGATGTAGTCGGGGCCGACTTTGTGGCCCGAGACCGTATGGCCGGCCGTCGCCAGCGCGGCCATGAGCCCGGTAGCGACAGTAGTTTTGCCGTGTCCGGACGCGGGAGCGGCAATCACCAGGCGCGCCAGCTTTACCACTCGATGCCTCGCTGGCCCTTCTGACCGGCGTCCATCGGATGCTTGATCTTGGCCATCTCGGTCACCAGATCGGCGACCTCCATGAGTTTGGGATCGGCGCGGCGGCCGGTGGCGATGATGTGTTGCTGGCCAGGACGGTTGGCGAAGGTGTCGACGACGTCGTCGATGTCGATCCAGCCCCAGTTGATCGGGTAGGTAAATTCGTCGAGGAGATAGAGGTCATGCTCTTCGGCGTTGATGCGCCGTTTGATTTCGAGCCAGCCCTCGCGGGCATCGGCGGCATGATCTTCCTCGGAGCCGCCCTTGCGGGACCACGACCAGCCCGAACCCATTTTGTGCCACTCGACGGGGCCGCCCTCGCCGGTTTCGGTATGGAGTTCGTCGAGGCGCTTGAACACCGATTCCTCGCCGATCTTCCACTTGGCGGACTTGACGAACTGGAAGACGCCGATGTTCCAGCCCTGGTTCCAGCCGCGGAGGGCGAGACCGAAGGCAGCGGTGGATTTGCCCTTGCCGTCGCCGGTGTGAACCATGACGAGCGGCCGATTACGGCGCTGTTTGGTGGTGAGCCCGTCGTCGGGGATGGAGAGCGGTTGTCCTTCGGGCATCAGGCAACCTCGCCTTCGCGCTGAGCAGGCCCACGCTGGGAGTGACGTTTTGGTCGGGTTTCGAGTGATTTTGCGACCAAAACGTCACTGCCACGGAGTTCGGTGGAAATGCGGACGGCAGCGGTCAGGGCCGACGCGCTCACGTCACCGAGCGGCACGTACTCGGCAAGGAGTTGGTTGCTCAGTTCGCGGGCGAGACCCATGGCGAATTTGCCGGTTTCGCAATCGATCACCAGGCTCGCGACGCTTGTCGCTGCGAGATGGCGTGCGACTTGCTGAGAGCGTCCGATTGCGTCTTTGCCGTAGGTCGCGCGACCGTCGGTGATCACCACGAGAAGTGGTCGGCGGCGCGGATCGCGGATGCGTTCGAGCCGCAGTGTCCGGTCGGCCAGCAGAAGTGCTTCGGCGAGTGGAGTGCGGCCACCTGCGGGCAGATCGCGCATTCGGGCGGCGGCGATGTCGACCGAAGACGTGGGCGGCAGCACGAGTTCGGCGCGGTCCTGGCGAAAGGTGATCAGCCCGACCTTGTCGCGGCGTTGGTAGGCATCAAGCAGCAGCGAAATGATCGCGGCCTTGACTTGTTCCATCCGTTTGCGCGCTGCCATCGATCCGGAGGCGTCGACGCAAAACAGGATCAGGTTGGATTCGTGGCCTTCTTTGACCGCGACCCGCAGGTCTTCGGCCTTGAACCTGACCGCACCCTCCTTGCGCCCGCGGGCATGTTGGTGCGGAGCGGCGGCGCGAATCGTCTCGGTCAGGTGAATCGAACCGCCCTGGCCTTGCGCGCGTTCGGCCCCGACGCGCCGGCCGGTGCTGGTGATGGCCCGCGAACGTCGGCCGGATTCGCCGGCACCCATACCGCTGACGCTGAACAGTTTCGTTCGGTATGCCTGTTGCGGGGCCACAACTGAGGTGGGGGTTTCGCCAGGCGTTGGAGGGGCCTCCCGCTGAGCTTCCCCCTGAGAGTGACGTTCGGCAGGGGAATCGCGGCGTGTCTCCTGCAGAACGTCACTCCCACCGGGGTCTGGACCGGACTCGGGAGGTGCGTTGTCGGGCTGTCCCGGTCCTTCGGTTGTTTCCTCGTCGGACGGGAGGTCGTCCGGCTGGTCATCTGTTGGCGGCTCAGTATCGCCGAGGATCTGGTCGAGCAGGTCTTCGTCGATGCCGGGGGCGTCGAACGGGTTGCGGCGGCGGCGATGCGGGATGGCCAGCCGCGCGGCGGCACGGATGTCCTCACGGGTCACCTGCAGCCGGCCGTTCCAGGCGGCATGCGCTGCTGCGGCCCGGGCCGTCACGATGTCGGCGCGCATACCGTCGACCTCGAAGGCGGCGCAGACTTCGGCGATCTTGTAGAGCGCGTCATCGGACAGTTCGACCTTGCCGAGCAGGTCCTGGGCGGTGCGGATGCGATCGGTGAGTTCTGTCTCGGCTTCGCGATACTGCGCGGAGAATCCTTCGGGATCGTTGTCGAAGGCGATACGGCGTTTGACGACCTCGACGCGAAGTCGTGGATCGCGCGGCGCGGCGACCTCGACGGTGAGGCCGAAACGGTCGAGGAGTTGCGGGCGGAGTTCGCCTTCTTCGGGGTTCATCGTGCCGACGAGGACGAATTTGGCGGCGTGCGCGACCGAGACGCCATCGCGTTCGACCGTCGAACTGCCCATTGCGGCGGCATCGAGCAACAGGTCGACGAGGTGGTCGTGCAGAAGGTTGACCTCGTCGACATACAAAATGCCGCGGTTGGCGCGGGCGAGGAGTCCGGGTTCGTATTCGGTGATGCCTTCGGCGAGCGCCTTCTCGAGGTGGAGCGAACCGAGTACGCGGTCTTCGGTAGCGCCGACGGGGAGCTCGACGAGTCGAACCGGCCGGGTCTCGATCGGGGCACCTACGGCGAAAGGCCCATCAGGGGAGAGTGGATTGCGTTCGCGTGGATCGCTGGAGAAACGATCGCCGGCGACAACGTCGATCGGCGGGAGCACGTGAGCGAGCGCGCGCACCATCGTGGACTTGGCCGTGCCCTTTTCGCCACGCACGAGGACGCCGCCGACGGCAGGCGAAATGGTGGTCAACGCGAGGGCGAGCGCCATGTCATCGGAACCGACGATGGCGCTGAAAGGAAAATGATTTGGCATGTGGGGCTCCCGCTCTGTGTGCCGCGACTCTTATTCAGATGAACAGCGTGTGAGCCTGAGGCCGGTCTTCGGACTTCCCAAGTCGATTGCCTGGGTTACCGCAGCGGGCCCTGTGCCGGATTTTCACCGGCTTCCCGATTCTCCCCTCGCGGGGCACCTCAGAACTCATCTAGCATCCGCCAGACTATCGGATTGCAATCCCGTCTTGTGTCGCCGGTGAGTTGCCAACCCCAACCTGGGAGCGGCGGTGACATAGACACCACCGTCTTGTGTGGCCGGTGAGTTTGGCACCACAGCAGTCGGCAACGTGGTGCGTATGTCACCGCCCCTGAGGGTGAGGACCGCCCCAGATAGAGTTTCGGCTATGGGAATCGTGACGGTTGTGGGCATCGGCGCTGACGGCTGGGCGGGCCTCGATGCCGCCACACAGGCGATCGTCAACGCAGCCGATGCCGTCGTCGGCGGCGAACGCCATCTTGCGATGCTCCCACCGGGTGACCAGCGGCGCGAAGCCTGGCCGAGCCCGCTGCGCAGCCAACTCAGAGCCTTCCTCGAAAGCTTGAACGGTAGGGTCGTCGCCCTCGCTTCCGGTGACCCGCTCGTCTCGGGCGTCGGCACTACTCTCATCAAGGTCATTGGCGCCGAGAACGTCGAGATCATTCCCGCCATTTCGTCGGTTGCTCTCGCCGGTGCCCGGATGAAATGGTCGGCCGAGTCGGTCGAGGTGATCAGCCTCGTCGGTCGCGACCCGCATCATGTCCTCCGCGGACTCGCCACGGGTCATCGCCTGTTGGTGTTGTCCGGAGATGGTTCGACGCCCGGCAAGGTCGCGAAACTCTTCATCAACGCGGGGTATGGGGCCAGCACGTTGACCGTGTTGTCGGATCTCGGCAGCCCGGACGAACAACGCGAAGCCTCAACCGCGACCGCATGGAACAAGGAAGCCAAAGCCCTGAACGTCATAGCGATCGAATGCGCCGGCGACGCAGAAGCGAGGGGTTGGACCGGCGGCCTACCCGACGAAGCGTTCGATAACGACGGCCAGATCACCAAGCGCGACATACGCGCTTCCGCACTCGCACGGCTCGCACCCCAACCCGGCCAGCTCCTGTGGGATGTCGGCGCCGGCGCCGCGAGCATTGCCATCGAATGGATGCGCGCCCACCCGAGCTGTCGAGCAACCGCGATCGAAGCACGCGAGGACAGAGCGAAACGGGGAGCCGACAACGCCGCCCGCCTCGGCGTCCCGACCCTGAGAATCGTCAACGGCCACGCGCCGGAGGCACTTGTTGGGCCCGACCCCCCGCACGCGATCTTCATCGGCGGTGGCGCGACCGAACCCGGCGTCCTCGAGGCCTGCTGGTCCGCCCTGCGCGAACGTGGCCGACTCGTCGTCCACGGCGTCACGCTCGAAACCGAATCCGTCCTCGTCCGTTGGTATGGCGAACACGGCGGCGAACTCACCAGGCTCCACGTCGAGCATGCCGCCCCGATCGGCAGCTTCACCGGCTGGAAACCGGCCCGCGCCATCACCCAGTTGTCGCTCGTGAAGCGGACCACATGACCGTTCACTTTGTTGGTGCCGGCCCCGGAGCGGCCGACCTGCTCACTCTGCGCGCTGTCGCACTTCTCAACACGGCTGACGTTTGTGTCTATGCGGGCACCTACATCGATGCGGCAGTGCTTTCACATTGCCCAGATGGTGCGCGGCTCATCGACACCCAGGACCTCAACCTCGACCAGATCATCGGGCACATCGTCGACGCGCATACCGAAGGCCTTGACGTCGTACGCCTGTGTTCGGGTGATCCGTCGATCTATTCGGCACTCGCCGAGCAGACCCGTCGCCTCGACGAACACGGCGTGCCGTGGGACGTGACCCCCGGAGTGCCCGCCTACGCCGCGGCGGCCGCCCTGCTCGGCAAGGAACTCACAGTCCCGCTGCTCACTCAATCGGTGATTCTCACCCGCACCCAAGCGCGGTCGACGGCGATGCCGGAGTCCGAATCGCTGGCCAATTTCGCCCGGACCAAGGCGACTCTTGTCCTGCATCTGGCGATTACGCGCATCCGCGCTCTTGCCGAGGAACTCGTCGGCGAGTATGGCGCCGAATGCCCGGTTGCCGTCGTCGCCAATGCGAGTCAGCCGAGCCAGGTCGTGCTCAAGGGAACCCTCGCGGACATCGCCGATCAGGTCGAAGCGGCCGGCCTCAAGCTGGCTGCCGTCATCCTCGTCGGGCCCGCACTCGATCCGGCAAAGGTGTCTGAGTCCTATCTCTATGACGCCAACCGCGACCGCACGGCCAAGATCAGGCGTTGAGACCGCGAAAGAAAACGCCCCGCTCGAAAGACTCGAGTGGGGCGTTTCATCGGTGTTGGTTGGTTATCAGTTAGCGCCCTGCGAGCGCCAGTAGCCGTTGAGGGCGCCGTTGGTCTTGATGAACCAGACGAGTGGTCCGACAACTATAAACATTCCCGGGAAGTACCAAAGTCCGGTCGCACCGCTGACGGGGGTATTCATGCCCTTGTTGCGGTAGAGATTCCCGACTTCGCTCGACGTGAGGTAAGGCATCACGATTCCGATGAAGATCGAGAGCAGCAGGGCAACACCGCCGCCGATTCCGTTGTTAGAGTGGCGCTTCATCTCGGTGTGAGTCTGAAAATACCAAACGATGGGATAGATGCCAAGAGTGACAAAGGCCAGCAGGATGCACACTCCGGTTCCTCGAACTTTGCCCAACGGTCCGGCCACGGGAAAGCCGGCGTATGCGGGGATTTGAGCGTTCGGGTCGGCAGTCGTGGAGTCAGTCGTCATGAGTGAGTGAATCTTCTTTCCAGTGGGCGTGTGGGTGCCATTTGCGAGGCCCCAATCGTGAACCCTAGCGGCCAGAGCGGGGGGACGCCCCTGCTTTGGAAGAATGCGTCCGTTGCGAAGTTCGCGCAAGGAAATATCGGCTCAGGTCATTGCGTTTACACCGGTCAGATCCCGGCCGATGATCAGCTTCTGGACCTGGCTGGTGCCTTCATACAGCGTGAGTACGCGGGCGTCGCGCAGGTACTTGCCGACGGGGTACTCGTCGATGAAGCCGTAGCCGCCGAAGACCTGAAGGCAGTTGTTGCTCACGCGGACTGCAGTCTCGCTGGCGTGGTATTTCGCGATGGAAGCGTCGGTGGCGTAGTCCTTGGGTCCGACTCCGGCATCGGCCATCCGTGCGACGTGGTGAGTCAGCAACCGCGAGGCGCTGAGGTCGACGGCGGAGTCGGCAAGGAGTTCCTGAACGAGCTGGAATGAGGCGATGGGCCGGCCGAACTGCTGTCGCTCGGTGGAGTAGCGCACTGCCGCGTCGAGCGCGGCCTGGCCAACGCCAACGGCGCCGGCGGCGACGGATATGCGGCCACGGGACAACGCGCCGAGGGCAATGCCGAGGCCCTTGTCGACCTGGCCGAGCCGTGCGGAATCGGGAATCCTGACGTTGTCGTAGGTGAGTTCGGCGGTGGGCTGGCCGCGCAGGCCGAGCTTGCCGTGGATCGCTGTGCTGGTGAAGCCGGCAGTGTCGGTGGGGACGAGGAAGGCGGTGATTCCGGCCTCACTGGTCCGGGCGAAGGTCAGTGCGACTTTGGCCCAATTACCGTTGGTGATGAATACCTTGCTGCCGTTGATGACCCAGTCGTCACCGTCGCGCTTTGCCCGGGTCGTGATCGAAGCGGCGTCGGAACCCGTGCCGGGTTCGGTAAGGGCGAAACAGCCCAGTGCGTCACCGGCGACGAGTTGAGGAAGCCACTCGGACTTTTGTTCGTCCGTCCCGTGGCTGGTGATGCTTTTGGTGACCAGGCCGAGTGACACCGAGACGATGCCGCGGACCGAGGAGTCGCCCCGACCGAGCTCTTCGGTCATCAGCACGTACGACAACATGTCGGCGTCGACGCCACCAAATTCCTCGGGGACCATCAGCCCGAGGAAGCCGAGCGAGCCGAGCCGTTTCACGATGGCGGGATCGACCTTTTCGTTACGGTCCCACTCGCGGGCAAAGGGGGCGATCTCGGCATCGACGAAGCCGGCTGCAAGCTTCCGGATCTCCAGCTGGGTCTGCGTCAACCCGAAGTCTCGTGAGTTCATGAGGCAATCTCCTTGCGTTGATGGATGAGCGGCAACCCGAGTTGCGCGCGCTCGGTGACCCAGCGGGTCGGCCGGTAGCGTTGGTCGCCCGTATTTCGGTGAAGGCTCTGCTGCAGGTCGAGCAACTGGGCTGCGCCGATGCGGTCTCCCCATGCCAGGGGTCCGTGCGGGTAGCCCAATCCTGCTGTGACCGCGTCGTCGATGTCTGTTGGCGTGGCGATGGAGCGTTCGGCGATGGAGGCGGCGACGGAGACGATGGATGACAGCAGCCGCTGGGCGACAGAGCCGGGCGTGTCATGAACAAGCGAAACCCGATTTTGGACAGCAACATTTTCCGTGCGGGCGAGCACGGCCGCCGCGTCCCGTGCAACGGCGAGGTCGGTAGCGGGCGTAAGGGCGAGAACCCGGCGAGATGTCGCGAGCGACAGCGGATCGAAACCGAGAGTGCGGGCGGGCGGAAGCCCTTGGGCTGCGACGGCCGCAGCGACAGTCGTTCCCCACGTTGGGACCAGCACGATTGCTTCGGCCGACGCCCGGTCGCCGTCTTCAAACGTCGCCCCGGCTTTGCTCAGTGAGAGGCGTAGCTCGGCGGCGTGCGACCCGTCCCCTGTCACCCACACGGGGCGTGATGAGTCGCCGGCGATGACCGGTTCGACCGGACGCGCGCCTTCGTCGGTCCCGTAGTCGTAGAAGCCGCGGCCGGTCTTACGCCCAAGGAGGCCAGCGGCGACGCGGTTGTCGGTCAGGTATGAGGGCCGCAACCGATCCGAGTCGGCGAAGCCGGACCAGATGGTCGTGATGACCGAGGCCGTGACGTCCAGGCCGGTCAGATCGGTGAGTTCGAACGGGCCCATACGTAGTCCGAGCACGTCACGTGCGATTCGGTCGATCGTCTCGACACCGGCAACGGACTCCTCGAGCAGCGCGAGCGCCCCGGTGATCAGCCCCCGGCCGGAGTGGTTCACCAGGAAGCCGGGCGAATCCGCGACGACGACGGCGCGATGGCCGCAATGCGAGACGAACTCCACGAGCTCGGGAGCGATCCCGGGACGGGTATGGACGCCCGGGATGACCTCGACGATCTTCATGAGAGGCGCGGGATTGAAAAAGTGCAAACCGATCAGTCGCTCGGGATTGTCAAGGCCCGCAGCGATCCGGGTGACTGATAGGGACGAGGTGTTGGTGCTGAAGACCGCGGTGGCGGGAAGAACCTGCTCCAATCGGCGGAACAGGTCAATCTTGCTTTGCAGGTCCTCGTGGATCGCTTCGATGACGAGTTCCACCTGGTCGCCCGGCGCATCGAACGTGGGGAGTGGAATCAGCCGCCCGCAGGCAGCAGCGGCGGCCTCCGCAGACATACGCTGTTTCGCGACGGCGCGGTCCAACATGTCCTCGATGAACGTGCAGGCTTCGCGGACCGACTCGGGTCGGGCGTCGGCGAGCTCGACGGTGTTGCCCGCCACCGCCGCCCACTGGGCGATGCCGCGTCCCATGACGCCGGCGCCGATGATTCGGATGTACACGTTTCTCCTTTGGTTTCAGCGCAAGTAGACGCGTTCGGGGTCCACGTCGTCGCGCAACAGGGACAACTCGGCCGGGCTCGGTGGCTCGATGGTCAGGACATCATCGGCGACGGCGAGCTCCCAGCCGGTGGCCGCGCGGACCATGTCGACGGTGACGCCGGGGTGGACCGCGACCAGCCGAAGCGGATCGCCGACACCGTCGCGGGCAAAAATCCCGAGCTCGGTGATGAGCCGTGTGACACCGGCCCCGCAGGGGCGTATGCCGTCGGCCAGGGCGCGATCAGGCCCGGGGGAGGTGCAGAAATCGAGTTCGTCGACGAGTGAGCTGCGGTCGTGACGGCGCATGACGACGAAGACTTCTCGTGAATTGGCCATCACCTCCATGGCTCCGCCTGGACCCGGGAGCCGAGCCTTGGGGTTGTGCCAGTCACCGATGACCGAGGAGTTCAGATTGCCCCAACGATCGATCTGGGCGGCGCCGAGGAAACCGACGTCGATGTTGCCTCGCTGCAAGACATAGCCAAAGAGCGCCGGCATCGACAAGACGGCTTCGGCGCCGGTGATCAGGACCGCGTCGGCGATCGTCTCGGGCAGGTGGGACGGGTGCGCGCCGCATACGCCGGACTCGTAGACGATCTCCAGTTCGGGCGAGACGGTCAGGTGCGCCAGAGCCGCAGCCAGCGTTGGCAGGCCGATGCCGGCGAACACTGTGCGTTTGCCGAGCAGTTCGCGCGAAGCGACGACCGACAGCAGTTCCGATGAGGTTGCAGTGTTCACAGTCGCCTTCCGTAGTTCACTGGTTCGCTGAAGGCTTCCCCGACGGCGAGGCCGGCCCAGTAGCTCTCGCCCAGCTTGGCAACATACTCGGCGTGGTCTTTGGTGCCGAAAACCCATTCGGCCATCCATGCCTTGAGTTGGGCCGGGTCCTTGCTGATGTGCGACCACTCGCGGTAGAACGCGCCGTCACGGTCGTAGTAGCCCTGCGCGAAGGAAGGATGGGCGCCGCGCGGGCACTCGACGACGGCGTCGACGGCGTGCGCAGGGATCACGGTGCGGTTGGGGTCCGAGCGGATCACATCGTCGGCCACGACTTCCTCGACGACGACGACCGCGTGTTCGGCGGCGTAGACGGCTTCGGCCTGGATGCCGGTGAGTCCCCAGATTTGTGTGTTGCCGGAGCGGTCCGCCCGTTGAGCATGGATGATCGTGACGTCCGGGTTCACCGGAGGGACGACGTAAATCTGTTCGGTTTCTCCGTCCGGCCCTGGGTAGGGCGAGGTGACTTTTCGCAGCTCGGGATTGACCGACGGTAGGTCGCTGCCGCCGTATGAGCGCAACGGGTAGAAGGGCAGACCTTGGGCGCCGGCAAGGTAGCGGCAGATCATCCCGTAGTGGCTGTACTCCTGAAATTCCAGTGGCGTGGGGAGGCTCGTCTCGATCTGGCGGCGAAGTTCGCCGAGGGATCCCGCCGATGAGTTCCCGACAAATGACGACACCAGCGTCGAGATGCAACCTCCGGCGAGCATCTGATCGACCACGATGTCAGCGGTCATCCTGATGACAGTGAGATTCTTTCGCCTTTGGCGGATGATTTCGTGGCCGGCCGCCGTGGGAATGAGATGAGTGAACCCCTCCAACGAGACAGTGTCGCCATCGCGGACATACGTGGCGACCGCGTCCGTCATCGTCATCGTCTTGTCCTGGCTGGTTCCCATATGCCCACCGTGGCATCGAGCATTCATGATTGTCCAATACCAAATAGAGCCCGAATAGATACTATGAATTGATCAATGCGTCTGTCGGAGGGATGGCCGAACATGGAGATTCGCTACCTGAACTCCTTTATCGCGGTGGCCGAAGAGCTGCATTTCGGTCGCGCGGCCGGGCGCCTCTACATGGCTCAGCCACCACTCAGTCACCAGATCAAAAAACTCGAGAAGGAGCTGGGCGTCCAGCTTTTCGAACGTAACACCCGCTCGGTGCGGCTCACCAGCGCCGGCGAGTCTTTTCTCGAGCCGGCACGAGAAGTGCTCTTGAGCGTCGAGTTAGCGGTCCGTGCCGCCAAAAACGCGGGCAAAGGAGAGTACGGCCGGGTCACTGTCGGCTTCGCAGGCGCTTCGAGTCACGAGAGTCTGCCATTGCTCACACGAGCCGTGCGGGCAAAACATCCGGGCATTGAGTTGGTCATGCGCGGGCAAACGTATGCCAATGTGGCCCTGAGCCGGGTGGCCGACGGCAGCCTCGACCTGGGATTTGTGCGACTTCCGGTCACTCAGCCCGGCGTTGAGGCACGCGTCATCCTGAACGAGGAACTCATTTGCGCACTGCCGGCTGACCACAAACTGGCGCGGCTAAAGCGGATACCGGTCGAGGCATTGGCCGACGAACCTTTCGTCAGTTTTCCGCCGAACTCGGGATCGAGTGTGCGGGACGCGACCTTTCACAGGTGCGAGGGCGCGGGCTTCAATCCCCGGATTGTTCAGGACGCCCCGGACTCATACACGATCCTGGCGCTGGTGGCGGCCGGTGTCGGTGTGACCCTGACGCTGACCTCATGCCAGCACATCCAACAGAATGGACTGGTCTATCGGCCGCTCGCCAAGCCCGGGCCTCTTCTGCAGACCGCACTTGCCTGGCGTACTGACAACCCTTCGGCCGTCCTGAGGGCCGTGCTCGCAGTCGCCGAGGAGGCACTGCCCACCCCGGATTGATCGTCTGAGTAGATCACAGACCGCTGAAATCGGTATTGGACTGCAACGACTCCTCGATGTCAAAGTCGATGTCATCCCCCCGATGAGAGGTCCCTACATGTCTGCCCAAATCGATGTTGTCATCTGTGAGCCGTTGCGTACGTCCATCGGGAGGTACGGGGGAGCATTTGCCGGCCAAGCGGCCTCAACTCTTGCTGCTCGAGTGATCGAGGAGGTCGTCAGTCGCACCGGAGTTTCCCCTGGCCTTGTGGATGAAGTGATTCTCGGCAACGCCTATCCCTCGGCTGACGCCCCGGCGATAGGCCGGGTGGCCGCCCTCGATGCGGGACTGCCCGACACCGTGACAGGGACGCAGATCGATCGCCGCTGCGGATCGGGACTGCAGGCAGTGCTGGACGCCGCCATGCAGATCCGCGCCGGTTTCAGCCAGGTGGTCATCGCCGGTGGCGTAGAGGTTATGAGCAGAGCGCCGTTCTACACCCACGAGGGACGATGGGGGATTCGAACACCCAGCCTGGAGCTTCACGATTCGCTGGCTCGAGGACGGGTCACTGCGGGCGGCGTGAACCACCGTGTCCCCGGCGGGATGATCGAGACGGCTGAGAATCTGCGCCGCGAGTTCGCCATTTCGCGCGAAGACCAAGACGCCCTGGCGCTGCAATCGCAAGAGCGAGCAGCCAAGGCCCTGGCGGCCGGGTACTTCGAGGAAGAGATCGTCCCCATCACGGTCAAGGGCCGCAAGGGCAACACCGTCGTATCCGTCGATGAGCATCCCCGGCCGGAGACCACTTATGAAGACCTCGCAGGGCTCCGCCCGATCATGGGCAAAGTTGATCCTCAAGCTACGGTGACGGCCGGCAATGCCAGCGGTCAAAATGATGCCGCGGCAGCCTGCCTGGTCACCTCCGCCGATACGGCCGACCGACTCGGGCTCACACCGCTGCTGAGGTTGGTGTCTTTCGCGAAGGTCGGCGTACCTGCCGCGACGATGGGCATTGGGCCGGTTGGCGCTTCACAGGCTGCGCTCGAACGCGCCGGGCTCACGCTGGCTGACATGGACCTCATCGAACTCAATGAGGCTTTCGCCGCACAGGTGCTTGCGTGTACCCGGGCCATGGGCCTGACTGAACGGGACCACGAGCGGATCAATGTCAATGGGTCCGGCATCTCCCTCGGGCATCCGGTAGGCGCGACCGGAGCACGAATCCTGGCGACGTTGACACGAGAACTGCATCGGCGCCGCGCTCGCTACGCCCTCGAGACGATGTGCATCGGCGGTGGTCAGGGACTCGCTGCGGTGTTCGAGCGCGTCGATGCTTGATGGGACTCAGATCACATTTTGATCAATACCGTCCCTATTAAGTATTGGACGAGTCAAGGTCTTCGATGGCAACGTGCACGGAATGGCCCAAACGCGTGCCTGCCTTTTGCGGCGCCGAAAGAGATTCGTTGCGCCGAACCATTGTCGAAGATCAGTAACCCGGGGAGAAATGATGAGCGGTATCGCCGCCGAAGAACAGCAGAAACTGGCGAAGAGAGCGGGCTTCGGTGCCCTCATCGGTTCGACCATCGAATGGTTCGACTTCTACATCTATGGCACCGCAGCCGCCCTCGTCTTCGACAAGGTGTTCTTCCCCAACCTCGAGGGATCGCTGGGCACGCTGGTCGCGTTCGGCACGTTCTGGGTCGGTTTCCTCGCCCGTCCGATCGGTGGTGTCATCTTCGGCCATTTCGGCGACAAGCTGGGCCGCAAGAAGACTCTCATCATCACGCTGCTGCTGATGGGCATCTCCACAACAGCGATTGGACTCCTGCCCGGCTATGCCCAGATCGGCATCGCCGCGCCAATCCTTTTGATCACCATACGGATGATCCAGGGAATAGGCCTTGGTGGCGAGTGGGGCGGCGCGGTGCTGATCGCCTCCGAGCACGCACCCAAGGGCAAGTCGATTCTGTATGGCGCCTTCGCGCAGCAGGGTTCGCCGATCGGAAACACACTGGCGACGTTGAGCTTCCTGGCGATCAGCCAGCTTCCCGACGAGGCCTTCGTCGGCTGGGCCTGGCGCCTGCCGTTCCTGGCTTCGGCCGTTCTGGTTGTTGTCGGTCTGGTCATCCGGCTGAAGGTCACCGAATCGCCGGCCATGGCGAAAATCATAGCGAGCAAAGAGGTCTCGAAGGTCCCCGTGATGGAAATCCTGCGCACTCAGCCGATGTTGATCGCCCTCGGGATCGGCGCCTGCACCATCGGCCTGTCAGCGACCTACTTCAAATCAACCTTTGCCCTGTCGTGGGCGACGACAAGCCTGGAATTCGATAGAAGTTCGTTCCTGACGATCATCCTCGTTGCCAACATCACCCAGATCATCGTCCAGCCCTTCGGCGCCGTCATGGCCACCAGAATGAGTAGCTTGTCCAAGGCCGTCACGCTGATGCTGCTCCCCGAACTCATACTGATGCCGATGATGTTCATCCTCATCGGAACCAACAACTACGGGCTGGCCATGTTCGGCGTCGCCATCGCGACGATCCCGCACTGCCTCTACTACGCCGCACTCGCCGGAATTCTGGCCAGCCGCTTCCCGGTTCACCTGCGCTACACCGGCATCTCGCTCTGTTATCAGTTGTGCGGCGCGATCCTGGGTGGCACCACTCCCATCATGGGCCAGTTCCTTCTCAACAAGACCGGTTCGATCAACGCCGTGATCGTCTACGCGTTGTTCCAGGTGCTCCTGACGCTTGGCTGCATGCTGCTCCTGCTCAAACGTCCCAACTACGATGAGCAAGCCGCCGACGTCAGCCCCAGCCTCGTGCCCAGCCTCGTGCCCGTTCGGGCAGCCGTATGACAGCGATGACGGCGAACGGCATACCGGAGATCCTTGCCCTCGCCGGTCGCGACCTGGGAACGTCCCGATGGCGGACCATCACGCAGGAGACCATTAACGCTTTCGCCGAGGTCTCCGGAGACCATCAGTGGATCCACACCGATGTCAGTCGGGCAGCGACCGGGCCGTTCGGGCGAACCATCGCCCACGGGTACATGACGTTGTCGTGGGGCATTCCGATGTTTGCCGAGCTGCTCACCGTCACAGGTGTGCGCATGGCACTGAACTACGGCGTCAACAAGGTGCGGTTCCCCTCGCCGGTACCGGTCGGCAGCCGAGTGCGGCTTCAGGCACGGATCGTCGCGGTCGAACCGGTCGGTGCAGACGGCATTGAAATGACGCGGGCATTCACGTTCGAGATCGAGGGTGTCTCCAAGCCTGCTTGCGTCGCGGAATCCCTCACCCGCTTCTACCCCTGATGGCCGCCTCGCTAGGCTCGCTGCTCCTGGTGACCCGCTGTGGGCGTTCGACTCATGTTTCCCGCTTGTTCAGCCACTAAATGATTTGGTGGCCTTGAGTGATCCGTCCTTGTCGAACGTCTTCCACTCGCCAACTTTCTTGCCGAGGGCGTAGACGCCCTCATCCCAAAGCTGCCCGTTGTCGTAATAGCGCATCCAGTGGCCGTGCCGCTCCCCGTTTTCGAAGGCGCCCTCCTGCAACAGTGAACCGTTGGCACGATGCCATACCCACAAACCGGTGAGCCGCCCGTGCTCGTACGATCCGCGCGACTTCTCGTTGCCGGTGCGCAGAAAGAAGACCCAGTGCCCGTGCCGTTCACCGCCCGCACCATCACCCTCGGTATAGGAGCCGCGACCGCTGACTTTCCCGTCCTTGAAGAGTTCTTCGGCCATGCCTCCAACCTACCGGCGGCTCCACGATCTGACCTGGATTGCACTCAAGGGTTCATGCTGAAGATATGAAAACAATCGCATTGGGAAGTCAAGGCCTTGAAGTCACCGTCGAGGGGCTCGGCGCCATGGGGATGAGCGCCTACTATGGCGAGCGCAATGACGAGGAGTCGGCCGCCACCCTCAACCGGGCGCTCGACCTCGGCATCACGCTCATCGACACGGCCGAGAGTTATGGCCCGTTCCTCAATGAACAACTGATCGAAAAGGCGATCGGCAACCGCCGCGCCGAGTTCACCCTCGCCACGAAGTTCGGTTTCCAACTGGGCGACGACGGCGAGCGCGGCCCGATCGACGGTAGCCCCGAATATGCCCGCAAGGCGCTCGAACGGTCGTTGAAGCACCTTCAAACCGACCACATCGACCTTTACCACCTGCACCGCGTCGACCCGAACCGTCCGATCGAGGAGACCGTCGGGGCGATGGCCGAATTCGTCACGGAAGGCAAGGTCCGTTATCTGGGCCTGTCCGAAGCCGCGCCGGAGACGATCCGGCGTGCTCACGCGACGCACCCGATCACGGCGTTGCAGACCGAATACTCGCTGTTCGAGCGCACGCCTGAAAGCAACGACGTTCTCAACACGGTGCGCGAACTCGGTATCGGGTTCGTTGCCTACTCGCCGTTGGGCCGCGGATTCTTGTCCGGCGAGATCAAGAGCATCGATGACTTTCCCGAAGACGACTTCCGCCGCGATCTGCCGCGGTTCAGTCCGGAAAACTTCGGCAAGAATCTCGAACTCGTCGACGAGGTTGGCGAGCTCGCTGCGGCCAAGGGCGTCACGCCGTCACAACTGGCCCTCGCCTGGGTGATCGCCCAAGGGGCCGTCGTGATTCCGGGGACGAAGCATCGCAAATATCTCGAGGAGAACGCCGCCGCTGCCGACATCGAGTTGAGCGCCGACGACCTCGCCGCGCTGGATGAGGCCGCGCCGGTCGGAGCAGCAGCCGGAACGCGTTATTCCGAAGGCGGTATGAAGGCTCTCAACAACTGAATCCCCCAAGATGTGGGCACGTCCCTACGGTTGTCGGGTCTCTAACCGTCCGAAGGTGCCCACATCTTGGGGTTGGCACCTTGGTCGGGGGTCAGGAACCGTTCACGCAGCGGCATCGTGATGATTCCCCTTCGCCGCGGAACGTGTCGCGAAGGAGCCGTGCAACAACTCCTTGATCCGCCAAGTGAGAACCCGAAGCAGCGCTTCGTGGACGATCGATCCGGTCATCTTGGATGAGCCGGCAGTGCGGTCGGCGAACGTGATCGGAACCTCCACGATGTGCATACCGAGGCGGCTCGCCCGCCACGTGTTCTCGATCTGGAAGCAATAGCCGTTGGACGTCGCGTCGAGGACGCCGAGACGCATCAGTTCACTCGCGCGGAAGGCCCGAAAACCTGCCGTCGCGTCGTGGACGCCTACGCCCAGGATGAGGCGCACATAGAGGTTGCCGGCCCTCGAGATCAGTTTGCGGGTCCAGGGCCAATTGACGACCCCGCCGCCGGGGACATAGCGCGAGCCGATCGCGATATCGGCGTGGTCCAGGGCCGCCAGCAATGCGGGAATTCGCTCCGGCGGATGCGAAAAGTCGGCATCCATTTGAACGAGTTCGGTGTATCCGTTATCGAGGGCCCAGCCGAATCCGGCCCGGTAGGCAGCGCCGAGTCCCTCTTTCTCCGCCCGCTTCAGGAGGAACACGCGCTCCATGAACTCCCAATGGTGCCGCACAAGTTGCCCCGTACCGTCGGGACTGCTGTCATCGACGACGAGGATGTCGGCACCGGGCGTGGCACTGAGGACAGCATCGAGGAGGGGAACGATGTTTTCGGCCTCGTTGTAGGTGGGGATGACGATGACAGTATTCATGATCTCGGGGTTAGAGCAGGCCTCGTATGAATGCTGCCTGGCCCGCATGTTGCAGGTCGTCGGCGATGACGCTTACCAATCGGGCCGCCAGGGTTACCGGTGGGTCCCACCGGGTGTCGACAACTTGCTCCAGATCGGCGTCGCCGGCGCCGGCGACGAAGCCAAGGGTCCGCTCGTGCACGGCGTCGAAGTATCCACTCAGTTGACCCGAGCCGACGCCCTGGACCTCGGCAACTTCATCGCTGCTTTGGCCGTAGCCGGTCGCCTCCGGGTCAAAGGGAAGGCCGAATCGCTCGCACCAGCCGCCCGACGTCCATACCTGTTCCTCACCTCTCACCTCGGACAGGTGGGAATCCTGTATCCGGGTCAAGTGCCAGACCAACCAGGCAATAGTGTTTGCCTCGGGCTTGATCTGAGTGCTCAACTGCTCCGGCGTCAACCCCTCGACAGTCGTGTGAATCAAAGCGCTGATCCGTTCGAATCCGTCGGTCAGCAGTGACGTGCTCGTGGTCATCGGATGCCTCCATTGCTCAACGTGCCGGGAGTTCAAGGTAGCGTGCTCGCAGAAGCGGGGGTGGTGGATCTGCCACGGTCATCGAGGTCTGCACCGTGGCTGAGACACCACCCGCCGGGCTTACTGGTTCTAACCGACGTATGGAGGCTTCCGACGCAGTTCGTCGCGAGCGATCGAGCGGCGGTGCACTGCATCGGGTCCATCGACGATGCGCAGGACGCGCGCCCACGCGTAGAAATATGCGAGGGGAGTGTCATCGCTGACGCCGGCTCCGCCGAACACCTCGATGGCGCGGTCGATGACTGCGGTGGCCATGGCCGGGGCCGCGACCTTGATAGCGGCGATCTCTGTGCGCGCGCCTTTCGCCCCGACATTGTCGATCAACCACGCGGTCTTGTAGACATACAGCCGCGCCTGGTCGATCTCGATCCGCGACTTCGCAATGAGTTCCTGAACCACACCCTGCTGAGCCAGCTTCGCTCCGAAGGCATCGCGAGACTTCGCCCGATCCACCATGAGAGCCAGCGCACGCTCGGCCATTCCGATTGCGCGCATGGCGTGATGGATCCGTCCGGGCCCGAGCCGCGCTTGAGCGATCAGGAAACCGTCGCCTTCGTTGGCCAAAAGCGCCGTCACCGGCACGCGAACATCCCTGAACACCATTTCCGAATGACCGTGCTGATCCTGATAACCGAAGATCGGCAAGTGCCGCTCGATCGTCACGCCAGGTGTGTCTCGGGGCACGAGAACCATCGATTGCTGACGGTGCGGACTCGCCTCAAGGTCTGTCTTGCCCATGACGATGAAGACCTGACACCGCTCGTCCGCGGCGCCGCTGATCCACCACTTGCGGCCATTGATGACGTAGTCGTCGCCGTCACGCACGATCTGCGTCTGGATGTTGGTCGCGTCCGAACTTGCGACGTCGGGCTCCGTCATCGCGAATGCCGAACGCATGGTTCCATCCAGCAGCGGTTCGAGCCAGCGGGCCTTTTGCTCGTCGGTGCCAAACAGCTCGAGCGTTTCCATGTTGCCCGTGTCGGGTGCCTGACAATTGATCGCTTCGGGCGCGATGACCGGCGACCATCCCGAGATTTCGGCGATTGCCGCGTAGTCGACGTTGCTCAACCCCGACAGTTGGGGCAAAAAAAGGTTCCACAGTCCACGGCGACGCGCCTCAGCCTTGAGCTCTTCGAGGACCGGCGGGTGGCCGTGGGGGGCGTTCTTGGCAAGCCAGTCGTTGTAGACAGGCTCAGCCGCGAAAACGTGCTTGCGCATGAAATCCCACATTCTTGCGCTGTAATCCTCGGCCTGTGGTGAGAGTGCGAAGTCCATGTTTCCTCCTGGGTTTTGGTTCTCAAGCGTGAGTGTTGCTAATCGAGCACGCGCAGGCCCATTTCGGCAGCCTCGCGTACTTCGGCTCGCAGGTCGCCGAACTCCTGCCCACTCATAGCGCCGGCCGCGACACGTGCCGCAATTCCCTGCGCGATGATGGCGAACTTGAATTGGCCGAAAGCTTCGTAGTACTTGATGTTGGAAAGATCTCGACCCGTACGTTCCTGGTACCGCATTTTCAGATCATCCCTGCTGGGAAAACCCGGAAGATGACTGACCCCCGGCGTCAGCACCGGGTGCGGCTCGCCGGGTTTACGCCAGAAGCAGAGCAAAGTCCCAAGATCGCTCAGCGGGTCGCCCAGCGTCGCGAGCTCCCAGTCGAGAACGGCGGCCATCTTGCCCGGCTCGGCCAGGTCTACGACGCAATTGTCCAGCCGGAAGTCGCCGTGGACGATCGTGGATTCGGAGACTGGCGGCAGTGCGGCTTGGAGGCGTCGGCCGAGTTCGTCGACCTCGTCCACCTGACGGTCGGCGCTCATCTCCCACTGTCCGCTCCAGCGTTTGATCTGCCGCTCAAGAAAGCCGGTCGGACGACCGAAGTCGCCCAGACCTATCGCGCTTTGGTCCACCGAGTGCAAATCGGCCAACGTGTCGACCAATGCGTATGCCAGTGCTCGGCGCTCGGCGGGACTGCTTGCATAGCCCGGAGGCATTTCGCCGCGGATTATATGACCATCCACCCGCTCCATCACATACGCCGAGACGCCAAGCAGTTCGCCCTCGTCAGCCAAGACGATCCGCGCGACCGGCACCGCAGTCGGCTCAAGCGCGCGTTGGATTCGAACTTCCCGGCCCATGTCGTGAGCGCGCGGCAAAAGCACCCCGGTCGGCGGACGCCGCAAGATCAGGACTCCCGCCGGACTCGTGATCTCAAACGTGAGGTTCGACTTGCCGCCGGAGATCAGCTGAGCCGACACATCCAGCCAGCGGTCGTCGCTCAGAGACGACGCGAGCGCCGGCCCTAGACGGTCGAGGTCGAGGGCTTCGGTCACATCAACGCTCACGCTCACTGCTGGTTGCGAAGTTCGCGGCGCAGGATCTTGCCGGTGACAGTCTTCGGCAACTCGTCGATGATTTTGATCTGCCGTGGATACTTGTAAGCGGCCATCTGCTCCTTGCAGAACGAGATGAGCTCTTCCTCGGTCACCGCGGCGCCGGGCTCGAACGAGACGAATGCCTTGACCGTTTCGCCGCGATATTCGTCGGGCACACCGATAACTGCCGCTTCGCGCACCGACGGATGCCCATACAGGACGTCTTCGACTTCGCGTGGCCAGACTTTGTAGCCGGAGGCGTTGATCATGTCCTTCTTACGGTCAACCAGGAAATACCAGCCATCTGAATTCATGAAACCGACATCACCGGTGCGTAGCTCTCCGCCGGGAATGGACTCGGCAGTCGCTTCGGGCTTTCCCCAATAGCCGGCCACGACTTGCGGGCCGGAGGTCGCGAACTCGCCAATTTCACCAACAGGCACGTCGTTTCCCTCCTCGTCGATGACGCGGACGAACGTGTTGAAGACCGGCACGCCGACGGACAACGCTCCTGAAGTGGGGTCAACGGGGGCTTTTGTGCCCAGCGGGACGGCGTGGGTCGGCGAACTCGTCTCGGTGAGGCCATAGACATTGTGGATGTAATGTCCAAGCGTTTTCTGCAGTCGGTCGCCCAACGCTGGGGCAATCGGCGCTCCGCCTGAATAGATGATGCGCAGCGAGGCGAAGTCGTCCGGTTTCGCACCGTCGGCCCCGGCTAAGGCGACCAGAGCGGTGATGGCGCCGATCGTCAATACGGGTTTGTGTTCGCGGATCGAGTCCAGCATCACATCGGCCTGAAAGCGGTGGGTCAGCACGAGTGGCGACGGCGTCAATAGAGCAAACATGACGTGCCCCACCAACCCGGTGATATGAAATAAAGGAGCGATGCCGAGCACCGGCTCGCCAGGGCGCAGGCCGGTCCAGTCGCGATACGTTTGCGCATTGAACGCGAGGTTCCCGTGGCTGTTCATGGCGCCCTTGGGCACTCCCGTGGTGCCCGACGTGTAGGTCAGGATTGCGAGGTCGTCCGGCCCGGGGCTGGGCAAGGTGAGTTCGGTACCCGAATACTCCTTGATCAAAGCCGTTAGGTCGAGGGTCCCCTCGTCCGGCACCCGCTCCACCCCGGCGAACAGTCGCGGATCGTCACGGGTTTGTCCGTCGAGAGCCGAGACTGTGACGACGGTGTGCACATCGGTCGTGCCGGTGGCGATGACCTCACGGGCTACGCTCGCATACAGGTCATCCAGCGCTAGCAAGGCGGTCGCACCGGAGTCTTGCAGCAGGCTCGTGACTTCGCGACCCTTGTTCATCGGATTGATTGCAACAGCTGCACCGGCAGCCTTCCACGCGGCGATGAGGCCGATGACGAACGCCGGATTGTTCTGGACATACAAGGCGAGCCGTTCGCCGGGGCCGAAGCCGTTGGCGATGAGTCCAGCCGCGAGTGCGGTCGAGGACTCATCCAGTTGTCGGAACGTCAGCGTCGTGTCGAAGTAGATGATTGCGGCATCGTCTGGACCGCTGGCGACGGCGGCGAGGAAAAGGTCCAGCCCATTGGTGTAGTTGGGGACGATATCGGACGGTAGACCTTCAGAGTAGAGCGGAAGCCACGGCCGCTCGGAGTACGCGCTCATTTGATGACGACCGGGTTGACCGGCGAGCCGGTGGCTTCACTGATCTTGAGAGGTGCTGCAACGTAGAAGAAGGAGTAAACGCCATCTTCAGCGCAGTCCGCTGCGAGTTTTTCGAGATCGCAGATTTCGGTGAACGCGATGCCGAGGTTGCGCATCAGCGCGTTGTGAAGGACCAGGGCGGCACCGTTGTTGGGGTCATGCGTCACTTCGTTGGCGATCGTGTCGGTGACGAGGTTGGGAACTTCCTTGTCCTGGAACCATTGGACGAGCTCGGGGGAGTAGACGAGCCCGCTCTCACAGAAGTCCTCATAGAACGCGTCACCCTTTTCGAAGAACTGCTGCAGGTGGTTGGTCCTGATAATAATGATGTCGCGCTTCTCAATCGTGATGCCTTGTGCGTCGGCGCAGGCTTCGAGGTCTTCGTGTGTATAGGTCTCGCGGGCATCAAGGGAGTCTTTGCCACGGAAGCGAGCCATGTCGAGCAAGATGGCCCGACCCGCGACACCCCGCTCGGCGATTGGTGCGACGCTGGCTTTCGACAGCCCGCCAATCGTGGTGCGAGAGTCGTAGCCGTTCCAGAGCAAGTTGTCGAACCACACGTGACCAAGCGCGTCATATTGCGTCGAACCCTGCAAGAAGGACGACATCTTGTCGTCGGCGTAGTGAAGCCCGCCTGGGAAGCTCGGGCCGTCTCCGCCCTCGTCCCAACTGGATTCGTCGAAGACCATCGTGCGCTCCGCCGGCGTGCGGCCGGGCCATACGGGGTCACCGTTCGGGTCACCGATGAGGCGTTGGAGGGTGAACAGTTCACCGCGCTTGATGTGAGCAACGCCGCGAAGAACTTCCTCGGCGGTCAGATAATTGAGCGAACCGACTTCATCATCGGCGCCCCACTTTCCCCAATTGGACGGCGCGTCTTTCAGGAGTTCGGTCAGATCGAGTGCTTCAGTCATCGTTCGCCTCTCGGGTGTGCGTAGCGAACATTACCTAGTGAGCGTTCACTTGGTTTCGACGGGTCTACTGTCGCTCATTTCCCCCCATCATGTCAAGGGCTGCTTGCAATTTATGACAAATCCATATTACGGTGTTCAGTATGACTGAACGACCCAAAATCGGCACACAAGCGAACGGCACCGATTTCGTACGAAGCGCGCGTCAGCGTTCGGGTCTCTCGATGCGTGAAGTGGCCCGTCGGATCAACGTCAGTCCGGCCACCATGAGTGCCATCGAAACCGGCAAGACGGAACTGACGGTTAAACGGTTGCAGCACATTGCTGACGCGCTTGGTGTCTCCATTGTGGGAGTTCTCAAAGCTGCCGACGTGACCGCGCCGATCGCATCGCCTCCGGCTGAGCCCAGCAGCGAGGGCAACTCGGGAACAAGAAATTGGCGGGTTTTCGACCCGCCCGACATCGACCTCGTTCTCTCCTCTGCGATCGAAGTATTTGTCCGCATGGGCTATCACGGGGCAACGGTTCGTATGATCGCCGGCGGCTCGGGTATGAGTATCGCCGGCGTTTATCACCACTACCCGAGCAAACAGAGCCTTCTCATCGCAGCATTCGACCTCACCATGAGCGAGCTGCGATGGCGCGTGTTGGCCGCGCGCGAGGATGGCGCCACGCCGACTCAAAGCCTCGCCAACATGGTGGAGGCATTGGCGCTGTTTCATACGCACAGAAGTGACCTCGCGCTCATTGGTGCCAGCGAGATGCGCAGCTTTGAGCCCGAGCATCGTCCCCGCATTGCAGCGCTGCGCAACGAGATTCAGTATCTGCTCGACGAGCAGATCTCTCTCGCCTCGGACCAAGGTGACATCCGCACTCCGCATCCTCACGACGCCGGCCGAGCGATCTCGACGATGTGCACGTCGCTGCCGCAATGGTTCAAGACTGACGGACGGTTGAGCCCCGAAGACATCGCCTCCGAATACGCGCAGTTCGCCCTCGACATGATGCAAGTCCGCACCCCGTCGGCGGAATAGGTGCGTGCGCCGTGCCGATGGTCGGGAGGCCCGCCAGCATCCTTGCAGGTGGGAGACCGTCTGTAATGATGTGTGGGTGACTTGGCCCGCCTTCCCCGATGGAATTGATTCCCCGCCGCGTGGCTAGCGTCATAACGCGGTGGCGGACCAGCGCCGCCGCCGCGATCGGCTGGCTGCTGGTGTTGGCAGCAGGCGGAGCAGCGCTGACGACCGTGGGCGATCCTGCGAAGTCGGTGGCCCTTTACGTCGTGGTGTGGCTGGCGTCAACGACCGTGCCCGGTGTGTTGTTGTGGCGAGCGTTGGCACGGCCGACGACGATAGTCCAGGAAATTGGATTCGGTTCGGTGCTCGGCATCGCGCTTTTGCTTCTGGCATGGCTACCGGCAACTCTTGCGCACCAGCCGACGCTGATGTGGTTGTGGCCCGTTGGGCTGTTCGTGACCTTTGCCGCGGTCCCCTCGTTGAGACGCCATTGGCGGCCGCGCCGAGCACCTGGCCAACACACGCCAGGCCGTTGGCATGCCGCAATGATGGTGGTCAGCGGTATCGCCTTCCTACGGTTGTATGTGCTCGCCCTGCATGTCTGGTCGCTGCCACCGACAGCTTCGTCGACCATATTTCAGGACGCGTGGTACGAAATCTCGTTGGTTCAAGCGCTGCGACGCTCCATCGCCATCGATGATCCTTCGGCGGCAAGTGTCCCGCTGCACTATCACTGGTTCTCCAACGCCCACGCCGCGGCGACTCAGCAACTGAGCGGGTTGTCTGTGCCTGAGGTGGTCCTCCACTTGTGGCTCGTGGCCATGCTGCTGACTCTCTTGTTTGCCGTCGCGGCAGCGACCGAACGCATCCTTCAAGGCGCGGCCGGCGATGACAATCCACCCGTGTGCTGGTGGGCCGGGCCCCTGGCCGCGCTGCTGGCCGGTGCGCTGCCAGCGGCGATATTCCTGGGTGAGCCGCGACTGCGCGCGATCGACAACGGGTTCGTCTTTACGAGCACGTCCGGCATTTTGGCTCTCGTCGTGGTCCTCGCATTCGTCGGGCCGGTGTTGGACATCTTGCACGGGCTGAGTGGGTGGGGCACCTGGGTGTTGTTACTGCTTCTACTCGCTTTGAGCGCAGGAACCAAGCCAAGTCTCCTGCCGGTCATTGCTTGCGGCGGGCTGTTGGTCCTGATCGCCCAATGGGTGCGAACCCATAAGTTTCCGAAAGCGCCTGCCGTACTTACAGCGCTCCCGCTGTTGGTGATCCCCATTGCGGCGATCGCGGTGCTAGGAAGCACTGGCGGCAGCCGGCTGCAGCTGTTTCAAACCTTGGCGCTCGATCGTGCGTTTGACGATGCAGTCGGAGCGGCGGTCAGTCTCCCCGGTCGCGGCGGATGGCTGACGCCGGGACTTGGCGGCGGCTCCGCACACGTGTGGGCGGTGGTTGGAGGGGCGTTTGCGTTGTACATCCTGACCGAGTTGCCCCGCCTGATCGGACTTCTGAGCCCGCTCAGTGCGTCGCTGCGCCGAGACCCCGGCACGTGGTGGTGCACCGGAGTAGTGGGTTCGGGTTTCTCCGGGCTGTGGGTGCTTGCCCATCCGGGCTACAGCCAGCACTACTTTTGGCGCATCGTCATTCCCTTGGGCCTTTTGCTCACGGTCACGATGATCGTTCGTCTTTTGCCCGCCCCCCCTCATTTGGCGCTGCCCGCAGTTCTTGTTGTCAGTCTCGCCGGAATAGTCACTGCGTTGGCATTCGCCGTCACCGACCCGAGGTCGCTGGCGTCGTTGCCAGCTCGCCAAGCGTCATCTGCAGTAGGGGGTCGGCTGGTGCCCTACGCAGTGGCGGTTGCGATCATTGCGGTCACGACTCTGCTCCTGCGCCAATTTTCGGCCCGCAGGGGGTGGACGCAATTGCCGGTCGTGGCTCTCGTCGCATGTTTTGCCTTGGCAATGGGCGCCACCTCGGCGACCTACGACCTCGAAAGATCGGTGCATAACGCGCGTGTTGATCCTCGGGTGGTGGACCCCGCAAGTCTTCGATATGTCAGCGATGACGAACAACGCGCCGCGCTATGGCTGGACAAGCACTCAGGCGCAAACGATGTGGTTGCCACAAACGTCTTTTGCATTCCTACCCCCTACCGAGTCGGTTGCCGCCATTCGGCCTTTTGGGTTGCGGCGCTGACTGGCCGGCAATTGTTTATCGGAGCATGGTCATACACGGAGAAGAACCTGGATGCCTACGGCCGGGGTGGCAACATTCGTTATCAACGGCTCCCCTCCCCGTGGCCCGACCGTGTTGCCCTCAGTCTGGAGGCCGTACGCTCTCCGAGCCCCGCGACGATGACCGCGTTGCAACGACGCGGAGTCCGCTGGATCTTCGCCGACCGACGGGCTACTGCCGTCTCGCCACGATTGGGTGAGTTGGCGACACTGAGCTACAGCAATGCCGATGTGATGATCTACCGACTTGACTGATCACTTGAGCGCCGCGTCCAGGTCAGGCCGGCGCCGGTGACTTTGGTGCCCGAGGCACCGATGATCAGAAGGCATTTCATGTCGATGGTGCCGGCGTCGAGTTTGGCGAGGGTGGTGACCTCGAGAGACTCGTCCTCACGCCCGACGTCGCGGCCGACAATGACGACAGTGTCGGGCGAGCGGTGCGCCAACAAGATGGCCTGGGCCTCGGCGACCTGAGTCGTGCGCGAGCGTGACGCCGGGTTGTAGATTCCCAGCACCAGGTCGGCTTCGGAGACGGCGCGGAGGCGCTTCTCGATCAGATCCCACGGCTTCAAACGGTCCGACAAACTCATAACGGCGAAGTCGCCGCCGAGGGGAGCGCCGGCCTTGGCGGCAACGGCCTGGATGGCGGTCATACCGGGAAGGACGCGTATAGCGACGTCAGCGAATTCGGGATCCTCGGCGGCCTCGAAGACCGCGGCGGCCATGCCAAAGACACCGGCGTCACCACCAGAGACGACGGCAACCTTTTCGCCGGCCTTGGCCAGTGCGAGGGCGTGGCGGGCGCGATCGATCTCGACCGTGTTGCCGGTTGCGTGGCGCTGGAGGCCCGCACGTTGGGGGACTCTGTTGACATAGGGGGCGTAGCCGATGACGTGGTCGACTTCGGAAAGTGCGTGGGACACCTCAGGGGTGATCCATTTGTCGGGGCCCGGGCCGAGGCCGACGATGAGGAGTTCCTGGAACTCGTGGTTTGGAGGCGCATCGCGCCCCGGCGCCTCAACCATCGGGGACGCGTGAGCGAGAGTATTCGTCGGGACGACGATGATGCTGAAATAGGGGACCGACGCCGGGTCGACATCGCGCACCGGAAGCCAGCGTTCTTCGTCCATCGAGGCGCGTTCGACATACAGCGCATCGTCGAGGCGACCGGCTTGTTCGAGCGCGCTGCGCACGGCGGGAAACGTGCGCCCAAGTTTCATGATGATTGCACCATCGGTGTCGGCGAGGCGGCGAGCGAGTTCGGGTTCGGGCAGGGTGCCGGGCAGGATTGTCAGCACATCGGTCTGTCGCACCAGCGGCGAAGCCACAGCTGCGGTCGCCGCCGCGATCGACGTGACACCGGGCACGACCTCGGTCGGGAATCGGTCGGACAGCCTGTCGTGCATATACATATATGACCCGTAAAACAGCGGATCGCCCTCGGCGATGATCACGACCGTTTTGCCGGCCTCGAGATGGATGGCGAGCCGAGCCGCGCACTCCTCATAGAAGTCGGCCATCGCGCCGGCATAACCGCCGGCGTGATCGGTGGTGCCGGTCGTCACCGGATAACGGAGGTCTTCCTCGACGACGTTGGCCGGAAAGAGGTGCGCCGCGATCTTGCGGGCGATCGAACTCTTGCCGACTCCCGAGTGGTAAGCGATGACGTCGGCCGAGGCGATCAGTCGGGCGCCCTTGAGGGTAATGAGTTCAGGATCGCCGGGGCCGAGCCCGACGCCATAAAGTCTGCCCCGCCGGTCAGATACGGGGATCATTCCTTTTCCTGGGCGATCGCGTTCAGCGCGGAAGCGGCCATGGCCGAGCCGCCGCGCCGACCGCGCACGGCGAGGAAGGGAATGTCCAGCTCGCTCTGCATTTCATGAAGGCGAATCAATGCTTCTTTCGACTCGGCCGCACCGATGAAACCGACGGGCACGCCGACGATGGCCGCCGGCTGCGGAGCACCATCAAGCAGCATTTCCATCAGGTGAAAAAGCGCGGTTGGAGCATTGCCGATGGCGACGACAGCGCCTTCGAGACGGTCCTCCCACAGCGAAACGGCAGCAGCCGATCGGGTCGTGCCCCACTCCTTCGCAAGACCTGGGACGCGCGAGTCGCGCAGGAAGCACAGCACGTCGTTGTCTTTGGGCAGCCGCGTGCGGGTGACACCGGAGGCGACCATGTTGGCGTCGGTCAGAATAGGCGCGCCGGCCGCAAGGGCCGAACGCGCCGCGGCGACAAGGCCGGGGTGGATCACCAGGTCTTCGGTCAGATCGGTCTGCCCGGTCGCGTGGACCATGCGCACAGCGATTTTCTCTGCGTCGGCCGGAATCTGAGACAAGTCGCATTCCGCGCGGATCGTCGCGAACGAATCGACATAGATGGCCTGACCGTCATCGCTGTAGTCGAAGTGATGCGTAGGGCGGCGGTGCGATTTTTCGGGGACGGTCATGCGGCCTCCAGGTCGGGGACGATGATGCTCCGCCACGGAGTCACTATGAGTTCCTCGCCGAGACCGGCGATGTGCTTCGCTAATTGCGGGGTCAGAATGCCGTCGGGGACTTCGACATGGATGGCCTGGCGGCCATCGTCCTGGACGATTTTTCCGAACGGCGGCCGCGAATAGGTCGTCAGGGTGCGTTCGTCGCGTTCGTGCGACTGATCGAGCAATTCGACACCCTTGCCGGGGAGCTCGTCGACGTGCCACCAGGCCGTTTCACCGGCACCGCGCAGACCGAGAAAAGCGCGCGTCAGATCGAGCAGGGCGGGTGCGGCATCGTTGAGATCAACCGTCGGCCCCCACAAGGTGGAGCCAACCCGAAGTTGAGCCGTATGGGCGTCGAGAGCGAAGACGCCGAGGTCGAGGGTGCTGCGGCCGGCATCGCCGCGACCGTCATCGAGCGAATACAGGAACTTGCCGGACAGCGATGCGAACAGAGTGTCGGCGCACAGCACCCTGTCGATGACATCGGCCAGCGGCCGCAAATCCGCATGACCTCCAACGCGACCCGTGAGAGGCGAAACGCTGATGTTGCGGACACGTTCGTGAGAAGGCACCGGCAACAGGCCCGCCTCCGAGATCGCATAAACCAAGGCTGGCGGCACGGACCCGTCGGCGTGCGGAATCGCCCGCAACTGCAGGTTGGCGCGCGTTGTCAGATGGATATTGTCGTCGCCCCATTCGGCCGCGATCTCCACCACGGCGCGCAGCGACGAGGCCGCAAGCGCGCCGCCAATGAGTCGAATTCGAACAAGCGCGCCGTCATCGGCGATCCAGGGGCGCAGGACGCCGGGGCAACGATCGACATACGTGCGGGAGGAATTCACGATCCCATCGTGTCACAGGGTTTTGGGTCAGCCGAGTCGCTCTGGACGAAGCTCTGGACGAAGGAATCGACCTGACGGTCGGCATGCCGGCCGTGAGGTCGATTCTTTCGTCCGAACCGAGGTGATTGTTTATTGCACGACCATCCTGGGCTCGCCCAATGCGGTCAACCCGGTCCCGCTGCGGACACAACTTCCACTCTTGGGCGCCCCGGCGTTATAGGCCTGGCGCACGCAGGAGCGGAACGCAAGTTGTCCCCAATAGTTCGGGTGCAGCGATTCCTGGATGTAATAAGGGCTGCTGCCCGCCGTCGTGACGGTTCGGATCTGATTAACCCATTCGGTCTTGTCGACGGCACCGGTCTGCGTCCACGAGCTGAGGCCGACCTCTTCATAGAGGCCCACGCCGGTCTCGCAAAGACGACGCCCGTTGAACGCCGAGGAGACGTTGAGAGTCTTGGCATTCGCGATGCCGGACTGGATGATCGCGCCGGTCACCGAGTTGTTGATGGTCGGTAGCGCGGTGCCGTTGGCCCAGTCCGCATCGGCGTTCCAGAAGCCGCAGCCGCCAGTGTCCTGCCGGGTGTAGCCGCTCTCGCTGTAGCGGAAACCCGAGCCGTTCACGAGAGGCGAGGGATAGTTCTGCACCATCAGGGTCCAGGCGCTGTCGGCATAACCGGCATTGCGCATCGCCGTGCGGACGTTGAGGAGGGAATTCGCGATCCTGGTCTTGACCGCCGAGATGTTGGCGCTGGTGAAGTTGGCGACGACGCTGTTGTCGTCTTTGCAG
>JACMOZ010000328.1 GCA_014377785.1 Aeromicrobium sp. | reverse complement strand
TTTTCGGGAACACCGGAGGAAAAACTACCTGCTCGAGTTGGCCGAATTCAGCACGGTCTCTGTCGGCGGAATCCTCATCGGACTCGCCTGCCTCTGGGTGTCTCATTATCTGCTCGGCTTCACCTCGCTACTCGCCGACAACATCTCGTCAAACCTTATTGGCCTCGTTCTCGGCACGTCCTTCCGATTTCTCCTATACCGGTTCTGGGTCTACGGGCACCACCGGGCCGATGGCCTTACGGCACGCGAGCACAAGGCCGAGGCGGCACGGCTGACCATCTTCGAAGACGAAAAGAGCGCGAACGAAGCCGCCGCGAACTGACGCTAGGGCCGTCCGAGGGCGCGATAGGTCCAGCCCGCCGAGCGCCAGGCGACCGGGTCAAGACAGTTACGACCATCGAGAATCGCCTTCGTGCCGACGAGCTCACCGAACGCCAGCGGATCTAGTTCGCGGTATTCGTGCCACTCGGTGAGCAGGAGAACGGCATCCGCGTCTTTCGCCGCCTCATTTGGCGTGGCGACATAGGTCATGTCTGGATACCTGCGTCGCGCCGTCGCCACGGCCTGAGGATCAGTTGCAATCACGGTCGCTCCCGACTCGACCAGTCGAAGCGCGACATCCAAGGCCGGCGAGTCCCGGACATCGTCAGAATCCGGCTTGAATGCAAGCCCGAGCACCGCAATCCGCTTGCCCAAGAGTGAGCCACCGACCACCTCTCGTGCAAGGTCTACCATCCGCTCCCGACGACGGTTGTTGATCTGATCGACTTCGGCCAGGAATGTCAGCGCTTGGTCGACACCCAGTTCCTTCGCGCGGGCCATGAACCCACGGATATCCTTCGGCAGGCAGCCGCCACCAAATCCGAGGCCAGCATTGAGGAAGCGACGACCGATTCGAACGTCGTGACCGATCGCATCCGCCAACTGGGTAACGTCGGCACCAGTCGCTTCAGCGACCTCGGCCATTGCGTTGATGAAGGAGATCTTGGTGGCAAGGAAGGCGTTGGCTGCAACCTTGACGAGTTCCGCAGTTGCGAAGTTGGTGACGACCTTCGGGGTTCCGATCGCGATGGCGCGCGCATAGACAGCATCGAGCATGGCCGCCCCCCTACCATCACTCTCCTCGAGTCCATAGACGAGTCGATCCGGTGCAAGGGTGTCCTTCACTGCGAAGCCCTCGCGCAGGAACTCCGGATTCCACGCCAAGGTCGCGCCCGAGCCGTGGGCGGTGACGATGTCGGCGAGTTGCCCTGCGGTTCCCACCGGCACCGTCGATTTGCCCACTACAAGATTGCCAGGCGCCAAGTACGGCAGGAGAGACGCCACGGCCGCCATGACAAAGCTGACGTCCGCGGCGTCGCTACCGGCCAACTGCGGTGTGCCCACCGCGACAAAGTGGACATCGGATCCGCGGACATTCGAGATCTCGGTACTGAATCGCAGGCGACCCGTTGTCATGGCCCGGGAGAGCATCTCGGGAAGGCCCGGCTCATAGAAGGGCGGCGTGCCGGGGGCGAGGAGCGCGATCTTCTCCGGATCCACGTCGATACCAACGACGTTGTGCCCCAGTTCGGTCATGCACGCGGCGTGGACAGTACCAAGGTAGCCACAGCCGATAACGGATATTTTCATGATTCCCTTTGGGAAGGTGGAAGAAACAATATCGATCTCAGCGCTGTCCCCAGGCGGTCGTCTCGTCGCTGTCGAAGGGGGACCTTCCCGAACGGGATGCCTCGGCCTGACGCCGCGCGGCGATCGGGTTGAGGCTCTTTTCCATCAGGTCGTGAAGCGCCGCCTGAACGAGGTCTGCGCCGGGGACATCCCGTAGCCCGACCGGCTGGTCGAGCCCCGTGTTGATGTGGATGTTGCCGCTGCGGAACAGGCTCTGCAGGCCGTTCTGATGCACGG
>JACMOZ010000327.1 GCA_014377785.1 Aeromicrobium sp. | reverse complement strand
GAGGCCAGGCCAAACATCGTCTCAGTCAGACCGAGATCCTCGCTCATGGTGAGTTTGGCGAACCCGATGTTGGTCCGGTCGAGGTAGTTGATGAAGTAGAGAAGACCCATGAAAGGCACGAGCCGTCGCGCGACCTTACGGATCACCCGCTGCCCCAGTTCTTCGTCTTGTGCCGACACAGCTTCGCTCATGTCTCTCCTCCCTCAGATGGTGATTTGCATCATGTTAGCCAAACGCACCGCTGCTGGATATGGAGGAAATCTCTACCAAACACATCGCTCTGTAGACTTCATGCTCAGAACCGGTCGCTACGACGAGGGTAAATGTGGCCCAAGCAATCCTGTAAATCGGACAAGGCTCGATGTGTGTTCCTTTTCAAGGCGGGGTCGGGCCCGCCGTCACGGCTTCTATGCACGGGACTGCTGCATGAATGTGGAGTCTGACCCCCAGAAGACCAGACTCCACAAGTTGACGCGGCGCTGATCACCTTCAGATATAAGCCTTCGGAGCCCCGGTTAGATTGGTGACGGCTTAGCCGCTCATGTTTCAATAGTTGAGGTGGAAACGCAGGGAGCGGATGATTAGTTCGGTACGCGTGCCGAGATCGTGGGTTGCAACAAGTTTGTCGATGACCACGCAGTTGGCTTCGGCGAGTCTGATTTCGGCGGGTACGACGCCTTCTGCGGTTGCGCGGCTTTCGGAAAGAATGAAAAGTCCTCCGGCTTTGGCCTTTGGCTTCTCGGCGACGTTTGCAAGCGCGCCGGCCTGGTGTGCGGCTTCGATTGCCTCGAGAACAACGGTGGTTTTGCTTTTCCCTTCAGCGGATTTGCGCGAAACAAGGGCATCGTGGAGGTCGATCGGAAGGTTAAAGGGGACGCGCCGTGAACCTCCGGTCGTTGCCGAGATCGGGCGCACGGGCGCAGCGGTCAGAGATACAGGCTTAGCTGGAGTAGCTTTCTTGGCCTCCGGTGCTGCCGTTGACTCGGGCTTTTGCACGGGGACCGGGGCGACAGTTGGTCGCTTTTTGAGGACGTTTTCGAGTTGGACGCCTCCAGCGAAACGTGAAGGTCGCGCGACTGGCTCGCTCATGCTGCTCCCCGTTCTTCGTCTTCCAACTCGTTGATGCGTTTGATGATTTCGTCTGTTGCAAGGACGTAGTCCCCCGCAAGAGCTGGCGCGCTGCCTGGGAGCCTCGCAGATGGTTTACCGTCGCGAAGCGCCTTCCAGAACGGCTCTTGACCTTCGACCTTCTCGGCGAGCTCGTGCACGAGCAGCCCTTGGTCGCGTCCCTCTCTGGCTACAGCTTCACTTGCGCGGATCGTTGTACCGAAGAGAAGTGCGTCATCACCTAGAAGCGCTCGAATGTCGGCCTCTGCTCCTGCTCGCACCCTCGTTGCGGCTGTGGTTGATCCTGTGAGGAGGATTCCGAGAAGGTCGATTCTGTGTTCATCGCTGACGGTAGCGGCTGCCTGTTGAGCGATTCGTTCCATTCCTCGGATTGAGGAGGCGTCTGATTTCGTGGGGATGAGTAATCACCCGGGACTCGCCGATTCGGCTGCTGGTCGCGGAACGGCCGAAAGAGATTCAGAACGACTCGGGCCTTGAAGACTCCACGAAGAACCACTACCGCAAGACGCTCGAGAACATTGTGCTCGTGGAATTCGACAATCTGACAATCCGCGAGGCGACTACAGCACTGCTGAACTCGAAGATTCAGGAATGGATTAGTGACGGGCGCATTACGCGCGCATACAACGCCAGGCTGCAGGTTATCGAGTGCTTCCGACTGGCGGTCCAACTCGGCGTTCTCGAAGTCAACCCCGCACGGGAGGTCACCGTCGTGGAACGCAACGAGGCAGGCCCGCGGGCTATCAACAAATCCGAACTCAGCACGCTGCGACTGGCTGCGCGCCAGTGGGACAACGCGAATCGTCCGGGCCGCAAAAACCTCAACCCCATGAGCGACTTCGTGGCGGTATTCACCATGACCGGCTGCCGTATCGGTGAGGCCCTGGCACTGCGGTATGAGGACGTGGACTGGGGCCACAAAACGGTCAGTTTTTGCGGCACCATCGACGAACTGACCGGACAACGCAAGGACAAAACGAAATCGAAGTCGGGCATGAGAACAATCGACGTCCCACTAGAACTCATGGACTTGCTTCGCCGCCGGTATGAGAATCAGCCACCGCTGAACCCGCTCGGCGCGGTCTTTGTGACCAAAGAAGGCACTTGGGTCTTGCCGTGTAACGTCCGCACAGCCTGGCGGAAGATTCGGAAAATCGCCGGTTTGGAATGGGTGAAGCCTCATAGTTTCCGCGTGACTGTCGGCACCGACGTGGGGAACAAGGTGTCCCCGAACGCGGCGGCTCAACTCCTCGGACACTCATCCGACGCCGTGACCCGCAAACACTACATGGACAAATCGAAGGCAGTCCGGGTCGATACCTCGGAATACCTTCGTGAACTCAACCAGGCGGCAGAAGACTAGGCCAAACCGTGCAAGGGGAACTAGCTGTACTGACCAGGCACGTTCAGGTCGTGGCCGACGGACGGGCTGCTGCTTTCAATTAGTGCGCAATTAGTGCGCGTAGCCACAGGGCGAAACCAAAACGACAACCCCAACCCGCATTCGTGCAGTTCAGGGCTGTCTGTGGAGCCGCCTATCAGAATCGAACTGATGACCTTCTCATTACGAGAGGCGTCGGGGCGTATTTGCCGGGGACGGGCACCGTCGATCAGGTCTTTGGAGCAGCAGCCCCTGAGTCTGTATCGGGATTCGGGAGTAGGTCGGGAGTAGTACGTGGGCTAGTTGCCGGGTTCACGTGCGCTCCGTCAGGTGTGCGCTTGTGCGGGGGGTTCGGGGGGCACCGCCCTCTGACGTTTCCCAGCGTGATCCGTTGGAAACTTGTCGCGGGGAGCCTGCGGGCGTCCCAGTCGCCTCCCCTCCCCCTCCGTCATTGCTCAACGTTCACCGGCCTTGGACTGTGCCCTGTGCCGCTCATGCTGCGAGGCGTCGGCATCGTCCACGGTCTGCCCCGGGCCGCGCCGGAGCGGGGCCGCAAGCGGAGCGGGCGCCGCCCGGCACGGGCGGGGTGTTCGTCGTCGGAGTCGCCGGACGTAGGGTGCGGGCCTTGTAACACAGCACCCTATAAATACATGAGGCTCATTCCCAGTTTCTGTCGGTGGGCTGATGTACGTTACTGGCTTACCTCACCTTCCGCAATTCTCCCCAAGAGGGAGACGGAATACCCAACTAACCCGGCATCCGAAAGATTCTCCAAACAGGGAGACGGACAAACAGCCATTGAGGTCTTGTCCCAGTCCTGCTGTCTGTTTGTGAGGTACTCCTAATGGAGTCAATCGTCTGTTTGGCGTCCGGTGTTGACGCCCTTTATCTGACCGGCAAGGGAATCGCCCCAGTCGAGTTGATCGAGGTTCTTGCCGCTGAGCGGGACCGCGCAGCTGCTGAACGTGGATCGGGCGTCGATGGTCGAGCCGTCGCGTTCGGTGTGCATGAGTTCGTCGTCGGCTGGGGCGGCTGGGACAACTACCGGTTCCGACTTGACGCTCCCGGCAAGGCTCTTATCGGCTTGGTGTCTTCCAGTGAAAACTTCCCGGTCGTGCGGGTCCAGCCTCGGGCTGAGTTCCTGCATGCAGTCGGGCCGCGCGGTGTTCTGGCGTGGGTCTACGACGTGGCTGACACTCTCGGACTGGTGGTCGAGTGGAAGGTGTCGCGACTCGATCTTTTCGCTGACTTCCACGGGCTTGCATTGACTGCTGAGTCCCGCTGGGACTTCGTGTGCAAGGGCAAACGACGCAAGACATTCGAGGACGGCGACCAGTTGGAAACGCTGTACTTCGGCTCAGGCAAGCCGCTCATGGCCAGGCTCTACGACAAGACGAAGGAGAGCGCGGCCAAGGGCACAGACTGGTGGCCGAGTGTCTGGAGTTCTGCGTATCAACCGGGCGAGCAGGTTTGGCGGGTCGAGTTCCAGATAGAGCGCGCCTACCTCAGGGACGTGGGTCTGTCGGCTCCTGAGTCTGTGTTGGACGCTGCCGCGCGCCTCTGGGCGAAGTTGACGAGCGAGTGGCTGACCTTGCGACTTCCCACCGATGATTCGAATCGTTCACGGTGGCCGGTGTCGTCAGTCTGGGAGGCCGTCCAGAGCGCAACTTTCGAGGGCTCGGCGATCGGCGAGATTCTGGTGCGCGAGGGCCGGCTACGCGGTGACCTGAGAAGGATCGGGCCTCAAGCAGTCGGCTACGTTTCCTCCTTGGCTGCGCTGCTGGGCGCTCGCGATGAGGCTGAACTGTTCGAGCTTCTCCCGCGCTACTTGGCCAAGGATGCTCGAGTGCGCGGCGTATCGCTCAATGACCGGATCCGGGTCAAGCGTCGTGACTATGGGGTGGCCTAATGGGCGCGCCCGACTGCGGAACGTGCGCCCTTCTCGGCTATCGGTCGTGTGATGAGTGCGGTGGTCCTGCATGGGCGGGGCGTACTTCAGATGGGCAGTTGCCAAACCTTTACCGGGTCGGTGGCCAAGAGCTGTGCGGCTACTGCTGCAATGACGAAACAGCGGCGGTCTGGAAATGAGCATCAAACGCAACGAACGCAAAACCGGTCAGGTGACCTACACGGCGCGGGTTGTCGTCGGTCGTGGTGGCTACGCCGGTGAGAAGACATTTCCGACGTTACGGGAGGCGAAGGCTTGGGAGGCCGAGCAACGTCGTCTGCTGACTTTCGGCGGTCTGGACTCCGGGGCCGGTCGTGCTGAAGTACGGGTGGCGCTCGATCTATGGCTTGCTCTCCGGCGTTCTCTCGTGGCTCCGAAGACACTCGTATCTGATGCCTCGTTCGTCCAGGCCGTTCCGGGCTGGTTTGGCCGTGTACAGGTTCGGGAGGTCACCCCCGGGCACGTAGCGCGACTGCTGCGGGAGTGGGGCGAGGCCGTGGGGAGGGAATCGGTCGTTCGCCGCCGTGCGTCGCTCTCGGCGTTCTTCGAGTGGCTGGTGGTCGAGTCACGGGCGATCGGCGCAAATCCCGTGAAGAACATTCGCGTTCCGCGGCGCGTGGAACCACGAAAGGGGCCGCGACCGCTGATGGAGCGGGAACTGGCCCAGATCGCCCTGCAGGTCGCTGAGCGGGGTGGTTCACGTCTGGCCGAGATCGTTCTTCTGCTCGGGTGGACAGGCTTGCGTCCTTCTGAGGCTCGGGAGTTGCGGGTTCGAGATGTCGTCGAGGTTCCAATGCCCGGTCTGCGGGTCGATCGCGCTCGGCCAGAAGGTCACGCGGTGAAGGTGACCAAGACAGGCAAAGGGCGGCTTGTCCCGACTCCGTCCCACGTGGCCACGATCGTGCGCGCTATGGCCGAGGGCAAGCAACCCGATGATCTGCTCGTGACAACTGATCGGGGCGGCTCGCTGCACGCTAACCGATTCCGGGCATCTTCTGGCTGGGACGAGTTCAGCGAGGGACGTCGGTTGTACGACCTGCGTCACACAGCGATCTGCCTGTGGCTGGCATCCGGCGTCCCTGTTTCGACGGTCAAGGAGTGGGCCGGGCACGCCGACATCTCCACCACGAACATCTACGTGACGTTCCTTGGAACCGACGCGGACCGCGTGGGAGTCGCGCGCCTCGAACGCCCGGGAGTAGCCTCGGAGCAGGAAACGAGCGAAGGGCAGGGCCGTGACCACTAGGCAAAAGACTGTTTTGTGTGGAGCCGCCTATCAGAATCGAACTGATGACCTTCTCATTACGAGTGAGACGCTCTACCAACTGAGCTAAGGCGGCCAAAGCCCTCCAGGGATCGCCTGTCGGACCGAAAATTGAGTCTACCGGCAGGACCGGCCGATGCAGAACCGGCATACCGCCACGTAGAATCGCGATTGTGAGCGCCTCTGAAGAAACGATCGCCGAACTCGAAGAGATTCGGTCCAGCATCGACAACATCGATGCCGCCCTCGTTCACATCCTCGCGGAGCGCTTCAAATGCACTAAGCGCGTGGGACGGCTGAAGGCCGAACACGACATGCCGCCCGCCGACGCAGAACGCGAGTCCCGCCAGATCACCCGGCTGCGCGAACTTGCCACGCAGGCCGACCTCGACCCGGCCTTCGCCGAGAAGTTCCTCAACTTCATCATCGACGAAGTGATCCGCCACCACGAGGCCATCCGCAAATAAATAAGCCTCGGCAGGGCGAAGCGCTCGCCATCAGGATGCCTTGCACGTGACTCCGCTTTTGGGGACGACGTCGTCGAGCAGGAAACGGTCGATGATCCTGTCGATGCATGCATTGCCTGCGTGGTAGCCCGTATGGCCGTCGCCCTCACGCGACACGAGCACCCCTGAGTCGAGCTGCTTCGCCAACGACTGAGCCCATTCGTAGGGCGTTGCCGGGTCGCGCGTGGTGCCGACGACGACGATGGGCGGCGCGCCTTTTGCACTGATCCTGATCTGCGTGTTCTTGGTCCTGAGCGGCCAATCGGTGCAACCGAGAGCACTCCAGGCCAGTGGGCGGCCGAAGGCCGGCGAAATCTTTTCGTAGGCGGGAATCGAGGACTTGACCTCGGCGACGGTCGACGAGCCGATGCTGTCGAGGCAACGCACCGCGTAGATGGACTCGTTCGAATTGTCTTTGTAGGAGCCGTCGGATTGGCGGCCGAGATAGAGGTCGGCAAGGCTGAGCATAATCGTGCCGTCGCCCTTGAAGGCCTGGGTTAGCTCCGAGGTCAGGGCGGGCCAGTTTTCACGGGCATAAAGAGTCACCGCGATGCCATAAAAACCAAGGGCTTCGGTGACGACGCGCTCGCCGTTGGTCTTGAGCGGCTTTTGGTCAAGCCCCTGCATGAAGTCGGACAACTTTCGTTGAGCGGCTACGGGATCCGTGCCGAGCGGACAAGCGGTCTTTTTGATGCAATCGGCGATGTAGGCCGTCAAAGCCCGCTGGAAACCCTCGGCCTGGCCGAGCCCCTGCTGCGCATCATCGAGTGACGGGTCGACCGCGCCGTCGAGGACGATCCGTCCAACTTTTGCCGGGAACAACTGCGCGTAGGTTGCGCCGAGTTGGGTGCCATAGGAGGCCCCGTAGTAGTCCAGCTTTTTCTGGCCGAGAAGTGCCCTCAAGACGTCGATGTCCTTCGCCGCTTCCAGCGTGGAGACATGGCTGGCGAGTTCGCCGGAGTTTTCGCGGCAGGCGTTGCCGAGCTCGATGGTGCCTTGGCTCAGGTCCGTGATCTCGGCTTGGTCGTCAGGATCGGGGTCGACGTTGGCGAACGCGTCGAGAGCTTTGTCGGACAGGCACTTCAATGGCGTGCTGTCGCCAACCCCACGCGGATCGAAGCCCACGATGTCGTAACCATCGAGCACTTTCTTGCTGGCCCCACCGGCGAAAGCACTGAGGAATTCGACACCCGATCCACCCGGCCCACCAGGGTTGATAAAGAGTTGGCCGATGGGATCCGGCGAGTCGGCGGGACGGATTTCGACTCGCAGTCGCAATGTTTCGTCGGTGGGCTTGTCGTAGTCGATGGGAACTTTCACCCAGGTGCAGCGATCGGCGCCGCAATTCGTCCACGTCAGTTTCTGGCCATAGAACTTCGCCAGGCCCGGTGCGCCCTTCTCGCCGGTGGCCATGGGGTCAGGAGACCCGCTGTCGCGAAGCGACAGGGCAAAACCGATCACCAACAGAAGGCCGACCACGAGAAGGGCGATGCCAATGTTGATGCGAGACCGCACGTTAGTTCACGATTCCTATCATCATTCGTTCGAGAGCGAGCAACGGAGCGGCGTTGGCGGCGAGCGCTTGCCGGCATTCCAAGATGGCATCGATGTGCAGCAACGTCGACTCGGCTGTCCCCACCCTGGCCATCTCACCAATACTTTCGGCGAAATCGGCGTTGATGAGGGCGGCACCCGGTGCCTGCTGGACGGCGAGCACATCGCGATAAAGCGCCATCAGATCAAGCAGGACACCGTCGATCGAATCGCGCATCAACCGCGTGCGGCGACGCTTCTGGTCTTTCTCCAGAGACGACAACGCGCCCGCGTAGCCCGCCGGCCGGCGACCTCGTTCTTCGACTCCCCAGGCCGTGCGTATGTCGTCGAGCTCGCGGGTATTGGCATCATCGGCAATGCTCGCAGCACGCGCAGTCGCCGCTTCGTTGATCGCAGCAGCAGCGGCCAGGCAATCGCCGATGTTGCGCAGAGACAAGGGCAGGTTGAGAATGACGCGGCGTCGCTCACGCACCTCGGGGTCGGCGGCAAGTGCCCGCGCGCGGCCGATGTGCCCCTGCGAGGCGGCCGCCGCGGCGGTGGCGAGTTCGGCCGGGATGTGATCGCGTTCGACGAGAAGTTGGGCGATGGCCCCGGCTGATGGCGTGCGCAGCAGCACGGCGCGGGCACGCGAACGGATCGTGATGATGACGTCTTCGACGGCGGGCGCACACAACATCCACACGGTGCGAGGCGGCGGTTCTTCGATCGCCTTCAACAACGCGTTGGCAGCCTGATCGGTCAGTCGGTCGGCGTCCTCGACTATCAGAACCTGCCAACCGCGTTGCGAAGGGTGCAACGAGGCCTTGCGAACATACTCGCGCGCCGTGTCCGTGCCGATGCTGAGGCCTTCGGTGCGGATCACGGTGATGTCGGGATGACTGCCGGCGCGAGCCGTGACGCACGATTTACACTCGCCGCAACCGCCGTTGGGGCATTGCAATGCGGCGGCGAAGGCGCGTGCCGCGTTGGAGCGCCCCGAACCCGGCGGGCCGGTGAACAGCCACGCGTGGGTCATCGAGCCGCCATCCTCGCCGGCAAGACGCGATGCGGCACCCGCAACGGCGCTCTTGAGAATGTCGACGACGGGTTCCTGGCCGACCAGCTCTGACCAGACGTTCACGCGTCCGCCCTCACTTGCCGCAGCCAGGGTTCGACCCGGTCCACGATCTCGCGATGTATGTCCTGCTGGTCGCGACCGGCGTCGATGACGACATAGTGTTCGGGGTCGGCGGCGGCAAGATCGAGGAAAGATTTGCGGACCCGTTGATGGAAATCGAGCGGTTCGGCCTCGATCCGGTCGGGAGTCTCGAACCGGGACAGACCCACCGCCGGGTCGACGTCGAGCAACACCGTGAGGTGTGGACGGAGGTTGGAGGTCGCCCACCGCGCGATGAATGCGAGGCCCTCGATGTCGAGCGACCGGCCCGCGCCTTGATAGGCGAGAGTCGAATCGACATAGCGATCTGTGATGACGATGCGGCCGGCCACAAGGGCTGGCATCACCACCTTGTCGACATGCTCGGCCTTGTCACCGGCATAAATAAGGGCTTCGGCGTGATCGGACAAGTCGCCGGTCGAGTGCGAGAGGACTATGTCGCGCAGCGCTGTGCCGACAGTGGTGCCACCGGGTTCGCGGGTCAGGACCGCTTCGTGTCCGAGGCCCATCAGCCAGTCAGCGAGCAACCGGGACTGCGTCGATTTGCCGGCACCCTCCCCGCCCTCCAAAGCGATGAAGACGCCGAAGGTGGGGTAAAGCGGATCCATGCCCAGAGCCTAGTCGGCGCGGCAGACAGCAGCGTGACCACGTACGAGCGGATCACACACGGCGTTAGGGAGTCTTGGCGACAACAGCCTTCTTGGCCGGTGCCTTCTTCGCCGTGGTCTTCTTGGCGGTGGCCTTCTTGGCCGGTGCCTTCTTCGCTGCTGTTTTCTTGGCCGGTGCCTTCTTGGCAGTCTTCTTCGCGGTCTTCTTACCCGCCTTCTTTGCCGGCCCTTTGGCCCGGCGTTCGGCGAGGAGTTCGGCGGCACGGGCCGGCGTCAGGGTATCGATGGCATCGTCTTTTCGCAGCGTCGCGTTGTATTCGCCGTCCGTGACGTAGGGACCGAAGCGGCCGTCTTTGGCGACGATCGGCTCACCGCTCACGGGGTCGGGACCAAGTTCTTTGAGCGGAGCCGCCGCCGCGCGACGACCGAACTGCTTGGGCTTGGCATAGATCGCGAGCGCCTCATCGAGGGTCAGCGTCAACAATTGCTGCTCGGTGTCGAGCGAGCGCGAGTCGGTACCCTTCTTGAGGTAGGGACCGTAACGACCGTTTTGCGCGGTGATCTCAACGCCCTCGGCGTCGGCACCGACCACACGCGGAAGCGTCAGCAACATGACAGCGTCATCGAGGGTGATGTTGTCCAGCGACATGTCCTTGAACAGGCTCGCTGTGCGGGCCCTGTCGGCCTTCTTGGCGTCTTCGGGGAGGGCTTCGGTGACGTAGGGGCCATAGCGGCCGTTCTTGGCCACGACGAGAAGACCGGTCTCGGGGTGCTTACCGAGTTCGAGTTCGAGGCCAGCGGGAGTGGCCAGGAGTTCCTTGGCCCTGTCGAGAGTGAGCTCATCGGGCGGGAGGTCTTCGGGAATGTTGGCGCGGGTCGGCTTCTCGGTGCCGTCTTCGGCCTTGGTGAACGGCGGGCCCTCGACATACGGACCGTAACGGCCGACGCGAACGGCGATGCCCTCGTCGAGCGGGAACGTGGAGAGTTCGCGGGCATCGATGTCACCGAGCCCGTCGACGAGGAGCTTGAGACCGGTATTGCCTTCGCCTTCACCGGTCCAGAAACTCTGAAGGACGTTGATGCGCTCTTCGCGGCCGCCGGCGATTTCGTCGAGCACGCCTTCGAGGTCGGCGGTGAAGCGATAGTCGATGAGCCGGCCGAAGTGCTGTTCCATCAGCCGGATGACCGAGAACGCGATCCAGGCCGGCACCAGGGCCGTGCCCTTCTTATAGACATAACCGCGATTCTGGATCGTGTTGACGATCGAGGCGTAAGTCGAGGGCCGGCCGATCTCGCGCTCTTCGAGGTCTTTGATCAGGCTGGCTTCGGTGAAACGCGAAGGCGGCCGGGTCTCGTGGGCGGCCGAACCCAGTTCGGCAACGGTGACCGTGTCGCCTTCACTGACGTTGGGCAGCTTGGTCTGCTGATCGTCGCTGTCGGCGTCGGGTTCTTCCTGGGCCTCGACATAGGCCTTGAGGAATCCATAAAACGTGATCGTGCGACCGCTGGCACCGAAGACGACGTCTTCGCCGGTCGACGCGGTGGCGCCGATGCGGATGGACATCGAGTTGCCCTTGGCGTCCTTCATTTGTGACGCGACGGTGCGCTTCCAGATGAGTTCGTAGAGCTTGAACTCATCACCTGTCAGCCCGGTCTTCGACGGAGTCTGGAAGCGTTCGCCGGCGGGCCGGATCGCTTCGTGCGCCTCTTGGGCGTTCTTGACCTTGCTCGCATAGACGCGCGGGGCATCGGGGAGGTACTCGGCGCCATAAAGCTCCTTGACGTGGATGCGCGCCGCGGTCAGCGCGGTCTGCGACAGCGTCGTGGAGTCCGTACGCATATAGGTGATGAAGCCGTTTTCATACAGGCGCTGGGCGATCTGCATGGTGCGCGCGGCGCCGTAGCCGAATTTGCGCGAAGCGTCCTGCTGCAATGTCGTTGTGCGGAACGGCCCATAGGGCTTGCGGGTATAAGGCTTGGACTCGACCGAGCGGATACCGAACGTCTGGTCTCGCAAGGCGTCGGCCAATGCTCCGGCGCGAGCCTGGTCGATGTGGACAACAGTCGTCGACTGAATCTCGCCACTGTTGTTGAAGTCCTTGCCGGTCGCGACGCGGGCGCCGTCGACCGTATGCAGCTTGGCCGGGAACGTCTGCGGATCCTTGCCCGGTCCGGCGTCGAAGCTGGCCTCGAGGTCCCAGTAGGAGGCGAGCCGGAAAGCCATCCGTTCGCGTTCACGTTCGACGACGAGCCGGGTTGCCACGGACTGGACGCGGCCGGCCGACAAGCCGCTCATGACCTTCTTCCACAGGACCGGGCTGACTTCGTAGCCGTACAAGCGGTCGAGGATGCGGCGGGTTTCCTGGGCGTCGACGAGATCCATGTCGATGTCGCGGGGATTGGCAATCGCGTACTGGATTGCTTCGCGGGTGATTTCGTTGAAGACTATGCGTTTGACCGGGACTTTAGGTTTGAGCTCGTCGAACAAGTGCCACGCGATGGCCTCGCCCTCGCGGTCCTCATCTGTTGCAAGGACGAGTTCGTCCGCGTTCTTGAGAAGCTTTCTGAGCTTGGCGATCTGTGCCTTCTTCTCCGACGACACGACATAGATGGGTTCGAAGTTCTCCTCGGTGTTGACGCCCAGACGAGCCCACGGCATGCCCTTGAACTCTGCCGGAACCTGATCGGCACCTTTCGGCAGATCCCGAATGTGACCAATAGAAGCGTCAACGACATAGCCGTCACCGAGGTAACCCGCAATGCTGCGGACCTTGTTGGGTGATTCGACGATGACAAGGGTGGTCAAGGCTTTACCTTTCTGAAGTGCGAACGAGGCAAAACATAGCGCGATACGTGTAGTTCTGGCCTACCCGAGGGTGGCACAATGGCTGCTTGTCGAATTTGGCGGGTATGCGGGCGCGTCGAGAATCGATCCCACCAGGAGACCGTTTCCTGTCGCCGCAAATGGCAGGTACGGCGATCCGCTCGATTTGCCGCAGCCTCTAGGCGTCAGGCTTTTGACGACTTTCGGTGACGAGCAAGCCGCCTAGAACAAGAAGCAGGAGACCCAGACCGAGCAGCGAATGACTACTCGTCCAGGTCAGAGCGTGAGGAAGCCCTCGTTCAACAATTCACGGACCTTCGGCAGGTATGTCGTACGGGTCTCTGCCGCGACTGTGTCCAACAGTGAGGCGAGGGCGTCGAGGATCTGGCCGACGCTCAACTCACCGTCACTCGCACCGAGCAATCCGGCTTCCACGGTGTCGACCGGTCGCGCCCGCCGCACTCCCCTTTGAAGGCGGACAACTATGTGCTCGGGATCGTCGGCACCGACGGGCCCGACCGTCTCCTGGACAACATCGGCCGCATGGCGCAGACGCGAAGCCAGCAGCGCGTCATCGCCAAGTCCTTCGATGGCGTCCATACGATCGCCCCACGCGGCGATGTGCGGACCGAGCGGCTGCGCGATCTCATAGGGCCAATCCTCCAGACGCAGCACAGGTTTGTCCCGGCCGGCCTTGTTGAGGCACAACCAGCCGAAACCGATACCCTCGATGCCCTGGTCGTCGAACCAAGAAAGCCAGTTGTCGTAACGCTGGATATAGTCCGGCGCGTCCTGGAGGCCGGCGTCGGCGAGCCACATCTCGACATACGTCGGCAAGTCGGCAACTTCACGTTGTAACACCCAGGCGTCGACACCGGTGGGCTCGAGCCAACCGGTCACACGTTCTTGCCAAGGCTCACCTTTGAGGTGAATCCAATTGGCGAGAATCTGACACCAACCGTCGGGATTGAGGTGCGCGGGAGCCTGAGTGACGACGCGGCGTACGACCTCGTCGCCGGGAAGCCCGGAATCGCGGTAGATGAGTCTTTCGCCGGTGGCCGGCGACACCACGAACGGCGGGTTGGTCGCGATGAGATCGAAGGTCTCGCCGCGCACCGGATCGAAAAGACTGCCCGTACGGAAGTCGATGTCGACTTCGTTGAGGGCGGCCGTCAGTCGGGCCATCGCGAGCGCACGCGGATTGACGTCGGTTCCCACGACCGTGCGGGCGTGGCTGGCGAGGTGGAGTGCCTGGACGCCGCAACCAGTGCCAAGATCCAGAGCCGAACCGACGTCCCGCCTGATCGTCAATTGGGCGAGCGAACTCGACGCTTCGCTGATGCCGAGAACGTGCTCGGGGTCGACCCGGCGACTGCCCGCTTGTCCTGAGCCACTCGAATGGTCCAGTCCAGGAGTCAGGTCGCAGACGATCCACCAGTCGTGGTCTTCGTCGCCGTAGGGGCGGACATCGACGCGAGCGTTGACTTCGCCCACCGAGCCCTGCAGCATTCCGGCGACACACATGGGATCGACGAGACCCGGCAAGGCGCGATCGGCATCCGTGCGAGAGACAGGAACCTGCAGTGAAAACAACCGCGTCAGGGTCGACAGTGGCGAGCCATCGCCCGTACGGCGTCGGGCCGGCGTCGACTGATTTCGCATGAGGGCACGCTGGGCGTCGTCACCGATGAGCGCAGATATAGCTCCGACAGTGAAGTCGGCGGCCATGAGCGCGTCGCGAAGCTGAGCCGTGAAAGCGGGGGTAAGCATAGGTCAAGCCTCCCAGAACCACGAGTGGGGCAGATTCGGGGTTTCCCAGAGAAATTTTCCCGAATCTGCGCCGCTCGGCATCAGACTTGTTAGGCCGAAACCGTCTCCACGACGACCGGTTCGGGATCTGATTCGATCGCGATCGGGCGGCGCTTCGTGATGACGAGAGCCACCACGATGATGAGAACGGCGGCGCCGGCAATCGAATACCGAAGCACATCGTTGGCGTGGTCGCCATAGCTGTACTTGATGATGAGCGGCACCGCCAACAGGGCAACGAGGTTCATCACCTTGAGAAGCGGGTTTATCGCCGGACCGGCGGTGTCCTTGAACGGATCGCCAACGGTGTCACCGATGATCGTGGCTTCGTGGGCGAGTGAGCCCTTGCCGCCGTGATTGCCGTCCTCGACAAGCTTCTTGGCGTTGTCCCACGCGCCACCGGAGTTCGCGAGGAACACCGCCATCAGGGTGCCGGTGGCAATTGCCCCGGCGAGATAGGCGCCGAGCGGGCCGACGCCGAGGCCGAAGCCGACGGCAATCGGAGCGAAAATCGCCAGGATGCCCGGTGTTGCGAGCTCTCGGAGCGAATCGCGGGTGCAGATGTCGACGACCTTGCCGTATTCGGGACGACCCGTGCCTTCCATGATTCCGGGAATGTCGCGGAACTGGCGACGCACTTCGTACACCACTGCTCCCGCGGCTCGCCCGACAGCGCTGATCGCCAGGCCCGAGAACAAGAACACGACAGCCGCACCGATGATGAGGCCGACGAGGTTGCTCGGATCGCCAACGTTGAGGATTCCCTGAAGCGCATTGATATCCGAGCGGCTCAAGGTGCCTACGAGGGTATTGAACGCCCCCTCTTGCGTAATCGGGTCCAAGACCTTGGTGAACTCCTCCTTGATGCCATCTGCGAACGCACCGAACAAGGCAGTGGCTGCGAGGACAGCCGTCGCAATGGCGATTCCCTTGGTGATGGCCTTGGTCGTGTTGCCGACCGCGTCGAGCTCGGTGAGGATCTTGGCGCCTTCTTCGCCCACATCACCGGACATTTCGGCAATGCCCTGGGCGTTGTCGCTCACGGGTCCGAAGGTGTCCATGGCAACGATGACGCCGACCGTGGTCAGCAGTCCACAACCCGCAAGGGCGACAGCGAACAGCGAGACGACGATCGAGCCGCTGCCGAGCAGGAACGCACCGAACACGGCAGCCGCGATGACGAGAGCCGTATAGACGGCCGACTCGAAGCCAACCGACAATCCAGCGAGAATCACGGTTGCCGCACCGGTCAATGACGTCTTGCCGACATCCTTGACGGGACGGGTTTCGGTGCCGGTGAAGTAGCCGGTGAGGGTGAGGATAACGGCGGCCAACACGATGCCGATGATGACGGCGATGATCGCTATGAGTCGCGGGTTGCCATCGAGAGTGGCGGTCGAGGCGACGGGGAAGAATGCGGCCACAGCTGGACTCGCCGCGGTCCCCGACCCGAGGCTGAGTTCACTGAACTTCGACGGCAAGTAGAACCAGGCGGCGGCCGTGCAGGCCACGATCGAGATGCCCGCGGAAATGAAGAACGAGCGGTTGATCGTCGTCAGTCCGTTTTCGCCATCACGCGGTCGTGTGATGTAGACGCCGATCAGGGCCGTTAAGGCACCGATCGCGGGGATGATGAGCGGGAACACGAGTCCGTCTTGACCGAAGGCAACCGATCCCAGAATCAACGCGGCGACGAGGGTGACGGCATAAGACTCGAACAAGTCAGCCGCCATACCGGCGCAGTCACCCACGTTGTCGCCGACGTTGTCGGCAATCGTGGCGGCGTTGCGCGGATCGTCTTCGGGGATGTTCTTTTCAACCTTGCCCACGAGGTCAGCGCCAACGTCGGCGGCCTTCGTGAAAATACCGCCACCGACGCGCATGAACATCGCGAGCAGTGCAGCACCAAAGCCGAATCCTTCGAGCACGCTGGGGGCGTCGCCCTGGTAGATCAACACGACGGCGGAGGCGCCGATAAGGCCGAGGCCCACCGTCGACATACCCACAGAACCACCGGTCCGGAAGGCTATTTTCATAGCAACATTGCGACCTTCATTTTCGGCCGCAGCGGCAACGCGGATGTTGGCGCGGGTCGCAAGCCACATTCCCGAATAGCCGATTGCCGCGGAGAATACTGCGCCGAGCACGAAGAAGACGGAGCGTCCAATCCTCACATTGGCATCGCCGGGCAAGACGAAGAGCAGTGCGAAGGCGAGCACAACGAAAACGGCGAGAGTTTTGAACTGGCGGGTCAGGTACGCCGTGGCGCCTTCCTGAACCGCACGTCCGATTTCTTGCATCTTTTCGGTGCCTTCACCGGCACTCAGAACTTCGCGGCGGAACACTGCCGCCATGACAAGAGCGAGTACGCCGACCGCCGCCACAATCGCCACAAGGGTGACGTTGCTTCCGGACAGATCGAGGTTCCCGGCTGCCGCTAGAGTCGCGTCGGCCATCAAATTCCTCCGTAAAAAAAGGGGTTCTTTACCGAGGGCTACACAACCAGTCCAGCGTGGCTCAAGCTACATCGGGGTCGGTTTTCGAGGCGATTGCGGGTTAGCTGTGAGCGCCAATTGCCGCTTCGACCGAGGCGTATAGACCGAAAACCTTATCGAGGCCGGTAATGTCGAAAATCTTGAGAATCCGCTCGTGGGTGCAAACGATGTCGAGCGATCCACCTTCGGCGCGGACACGCTTGAGAGAACCAACCAGAACTCCGAGCCCGGTCGAATCAAGAAAATCGACACTCTCCACATCGACGATGAGCCGACTATGGCCGCCATCAACGACCGCGACGATGGTTTCGCGCAGTTTGGGGGCCGTGTAGACGTCGACTTCCCCACCGACCTCGATCACCTGGAACGGGCCTTGCGTGCGTGTCTTCAATGACAGATCCATCGAACCTCCGTTGGTAGCATTGAACCACGACCGTGCAGACGTACGGCCAATATGGTTTCGTTTGCGATCGATCTGAAACACTTTCGGAGTGGATCCAGTCGATATCGTGGCGCGTCATGCCGATCGCGTTACCCACGTTGAGCACCTTGAGGCGCGCGACGCGGTCTTCGCGGACTGGCCCGCGTGGGTGGATCCCGAGGTCCAGGACATGTATGCCGCCGACGGCATCACGCATTTGTGGGGTCATCAGGTCGAGGCCGCCAACCTCGCGCACAGTGGCCAACATGTGGTCATCGCCACCGGCACCGCATCGGGAAAATCGTTCGCCTATCAGGCGCCGGCTCTCACGGCTCTGGCTACCGGCCGGACCGGCAGTCCGCTTCGAGGATTTCGCGCGCCGACCGTTATGTATCTGTCTCCGACGAAGGCCTTGGCCGCCGATCAGCTGCTCGGGCTGGCCGGTGCCAAAGGCCTCATGCGCGGCGCGACCGTTGACGGCGACAATTCCCGCGAAGAGCGGGCTTGGGCGCGCGATCACGCCAACTACATCCTTACCAACCCGGACACTCTCCATCACACGATGCTGCCGGCACACGCACGGTGGTCACGATTCTTCGGCGGCCTGCACTATGTCGTCATCGACGAATGCCACCACTATCGCGGTGTGTTCGGGGCTCATCTCGCCCAGATCATCCGGCGGTTGCGACGCATCGCCGCACACTACGGCGCCGAGCCGACGTTCATCCTGGCCTCGGCGACGATCGCCCATCCCGAAGTGTCCGCCGGCCGAATCACCGGTCTCGATGTGCGGGCCGTCACCGAAGACGCCTCGCCGCACGGCCCCTCGACGATCGCGTTGTGGGAACCACCGTTGTTGGCCGGTACTGATTCGTCGGGGCTTGGCGAGACTCAGACGCCCATACGCCGATCTGCCACGACCGAAGCCGGCGAAATCCTGACCGATCTCGTTGTGGGCGGCATCCGGACCCTGGTGTTCGTCCGTTCGCGGCGCGGAGCCGAATCGGTGTCGTTGGGCGCCCAGCGCCGGCTCGGTGAGGTCGATCCCGATCTCGTGAGCCGGGTGGCAACGTATCGAGGCGGCTATCTCCCCGAAGACCGTCGGGAACTCGAGCGGCAATTGCGAAGTGGCGAACTCCTGGGGCTCGCGAGCACCAACGCGCTCGAACTCGGCATCGACATCGCCGGACTCGACGCCGTTATCAGCGTGGGCTATCCCGGAACCCGGGCCGCTTTGCAGCAACAATTCGGCCGGGCCGGTCGCAGCGGCCAATCCGCCCTCGGCGTCATGGTGGCCCGCGACGATCCGTTGGACACGTATCTGGTCCATCACCCCGAAGCGCTGCTCGATGCGCCGGTGGAGGCAACCGTCTTCGATCCCGACAATCCCTACGTCCTCGGCCCGCACCTGGCCGCCGCAGCTCAGGAGCTGCCCCTTACGGCGAGCGATTTCGACCTGTTCGGCCCGCGTGCCGAGGCTGGCGTCCAGGCCTTGACCGACGCAGGGTGGCTCCGCAAGCGTCCGGCCGGCTGGTTCTGGACTAAACGTGAACGAGCCAGCAACCTGGCCGACATCCGATCCAGCGGCGGCTCCCCTGTGCAGATCGTGGACGCCGCGACCGGCCGCCTCATCGGCACCGTCGATGCGTCCTCGGCGGATTCGACCGTCCACCAAGGCGCGGTCTATGTCCACCAGGGCGACTCGTTCCTCGTCGACGAATACGACCTCGAACACGGCGTCGCCGCCGTCCATCGCGACGATCCCGACTATTCGACGACGGCACGCTCGCTCACCGAGATCTCGATCGCCGAGGCCGAACGCACCCAGGTATGGGGCGACGCCGGTATGACGTTCGGGTCGGTCGAAGTAGCGCATCAAGTCATGTCCTATCTGAAAAGGCGAAACCGTTCGGGCGAAGTGCTGGGGGAAGAACACCTCGACTTGCCTTCGCGCTCGTTGCAGACCAAGGCCGTGTGGTGGACGCTTTCACCTGAAGCGGTCGCCGAAGCCCTCGATCAAGCCGACGTACCCGGCGCCGCCCATGCAGCCGAACATGCGGCGATCGGCATGCTGCCGTTGCTGGCGACGTGCGACCGCTGGGACATCGGCGGAGTGTCGACCGCGATGCATCCGGACACCGGGACTCTCACGGTCTTCGTCTATGACGGATATCCCGGCGGCGCCGGTTTCGCCGAACGCGGTTATGACCTCGCGGCCCGGTGGCTCCAGGTCACCCGCGACGCCATCAAGTCGTGCGAATGTTCGGGCGGTTGCCCCTCGTGTGTCCATTCACCGAAATGCGGCAATGGCAACGAGCCTCTAGACAAGGCCGCCGCGATCACGTTGCTCGACGCGTTGCTCCGCCAATCTCCCCGTTAGCAGACACGCCGAAGGCGACGAGGCCATTGACGACGCCGGCCCAGCGAAGCGGGGTGCCGATCATGCTTCCGGGGGCGCGTGCCGCTGGAATTTGAACACGAGTTTCGGGGGAAATCATGAAGAATCGAATTGTCGTCCTGCTGGTTAGCCTGTTCGTCACCGCAATCGGGACCGTCGCGGTCAGCGCACCGGCATCGGCGGTCACAAAACCGTCACAATCGGCGGCCGCCTCGCAGTTCAGCGGCGCCGGAGTCACCTGGAGTTCGAGCGGCGGGTGCACAACGCGGTCGAATTCCACCTGTACGTCGTTCGAACAAATCAACCAGAGCACGGTCAGCGGTGGGATCACTCTTAGGAACGCCAGCGGTTGCTCAGTCAACATCACCGGCGGCACCGAAGTCGGACACGCGAGTGGCACCTACAGCCACTACAACGGCTACAAGATCGACATCTCCCACGGCACCTGCGTCGACGGCTACATCCATAATTCGTTCACGCGTATTGCCAACCGAGGTGACGGTGCGGCGCAGTGGAAGGCCGGCATAGCATCCCGACTTCGATCGTGACGCGCCACCGATCGTGTACGGATTGGTGCTCTGACACAACTATTCGCGCGGGCCGGCCTGGTCCTCTCCGTCGGGAAGCAGCAGTCGGAAGCACGCTCCGGTGCGTCCCGATCGAGGCAGGTAAACGAGGTCGCCGCCATGGGCTCTGGCGATGCCGCGTGCGATCGAGAGTCCGAGTCCGGCGCCGCCTTGCCGACGGCTGCGGGAGTCGTCAAAACGTACGAGGCGTTCGAAAATCCGTTCTGCGTTTTCGGGCGGGATGCCGGGACCATCGTCAGTGACGTCCACAAAGGCCGAACCCGAATGGTGCCCGACGACAATCTGAACGCTCGCCCCTGGGCCGGCCGCGTTGCTGGCGTTGTCGACCAGGTTCGCGAGCACCTGGGTGATGCGATCGGGGTCGACGGTGGCGACCACGCCTGAGCCATGGACAGTGATCTGGGCATCGGGGGCGCTGAGCTGCTTGGTCGCGACGAGCGTTTCGGCAAGTGCATGCAGATCGGTCGGCTCCAATGCCAGTTCAAGACCGCGGTCGATCTGGGCCATAGTGAGCATGTCGTCGACGAGTCGGGCCGCCCGGCTTGCCTCCCGGACGACGGTGACCGTGAGTTGTTCACGCTCGGCGCGGTCCGGATCCGCACGGACAAGATGTTCGGCGGCGGCCCGGATGCCGGTCAGCGGTGTGCGCAACTCATGGGCGGCATCGGACAGGAAGGCACGCATCCGGTTTTCGGCGTCGCGCGCCTGAGTTTCAGCACCTTCGACGGCATCGAGCATGTCGTCGAACGCCGTTGCGGTGCGCCCGAGCTCGGTTTCTGGGCGGTCCGGATGCAGCCTTCGGCCACGGTCGCCGGCGGTGATCGAGCGTGCTGTTGCGTTGATCCGGTCGAGGGGTCGCATCGCTCGCCCGATGACGGGGCCCAAGATCGCCGCGGCGGCCGCCAACACTCCCAGCGCACCGATGAACAGGGCGATAAGGACCTGCCGAAGGGTTCGCCGCACGTCGGCCGCATCCGCATAGAGCGTGATAGTGCTGCCGTCGGACAACTGGCGGGAGATCTGGAGCAGGTCTCCGGTCCTGCTCACCGGCTCCTCTTTTGCGGCCCTGCCTCGGCGCTTGGGCGCGGGAGTCCTTGAGCTTCCCACCGGTTTGCCGGCCACGGACATCTGCGGACCCGCGGTGATCACTTCGCCAAGACTCGTCTCAAGTCGGACCGAGACGCCATCACCCTCGAGCCGTCTGACGAGTTCATCGCTGCCAACCGTGTCCACCAGCGCCGAGGCCACCGACGCGCGGTCCTGCAGTCGTTGTTCGAGCTGACCCTCAAGTCTGGCGCGCAACACAAGGTCCGTTGTCACTCCGAGGACGAGAAGCATCACGGCGAGGAGCGCGAGAACGGTGGCAGTCACCCGTCGCCTCAGGGAATGGGTCCGCAACCCCTGGCCGTGCGGGACCGGTCCGGAAGTGTTGGTCATGGGGTCGGCGCACGCAGGACATAGCCGAGGCCGCGAACGGTCTGAATGAGGCGTGGGCCGAAGGCTTCAGTCTTGCGCCGCAATGCGCTGATGTGGACCTGGATCAGGTTGTCGGCGTAATCGTCGTAGCCCCATACCTGGGTAAGAATTTGAGTCGTCGACATGACCCGGCCCCGATTGTCGGCGAGGAAACACAAAAGCCGCATCTCAGTCGCTGTCAGTTCGAGCCGCTGACCAGCGCGGCTGACGACACCCGCGGGCTCGTCGACCAGGAGGTCCGACACCTGGATCGTCGAGGCCAGGGTTCCCAAGCGGCGCAACAGCGCCCGGGTTCGGGCGATCAGCTCGGCCATCACAAATGGTTTGCTCAAGTAGTCGTCGACGCCGGCGTCAAAACCACGCAACCGATCAGGCATGGCGACACGCGCGGTCAAAAGCACCAATCCCGCCTCGCTGAGGCCGCGCGCAACGCGCGCCAACGTGGGGCCGTCCCGGCCCGGCAGCATCCAGTCCAGGACCACCAAGTCCGGGCGGAATGTCTCGATCGCCAACTCGAAGTCCGCGCCGTCGACGCGCCCCTCGGCGACCCAACCGGCGTCGACGAATGCCGCCACCGTGCTGGAGCGGATCGCGTCATCGTCCTCGACGACAAGGATCCTGGGTTGGTTGTTCATCTGCCCAGTGTGGCCGATACGACCTGAAGATTTCCTCAAGACATGGTCGGTCGGGCCCCATCTTGAGGCCCTCTTCAGGTGGGCGGGCGACGGTGGTGACATGACCAAAACATCGAACATCACCGGAGGCCGCTGATGACCGGACCCTCGAACCTCAGATTGGTCGACCTGCTCATCATCCTGATCATTGCAGTCGCGATGTTCGGAGCCTTGCGTCGTCGACGGGGACTGCTCTCCTCGGTGCTTGCCGGGGCCGGGGCAGCGATCTTTTGCTGGGTGATCGCCGCCGCCGTCATCGCCCGGGCACCTCAGCCGTGGGTGCAGGCAACCGAAAGCAGCGCCTTGCTGAGTGCGGTGCCCCCGCCAACTGCTGCCCTCGATCAGGCAACCAGCCTTATCGATTCCATCAATTCCGACGACCGCCCGAAAACCACAGGCCAGCAACCCGCTGACCCGACACATAAGGAGAAATCATGAACCCCATGCACCAATTGCGAGCCCTGCTCAAACGCCGCAACGCCCAAGCCGACCCACACGAAGTCGATCCGGCCACCACCGCACAGTTCGAAACCGCACAATTCGACACAAGTCCCACTGGAGAAACCCAGCAGATGCCCGTACATGAGCCCGCACAACCGAAGTCAAGGCGCCGGCTTGGCGCCGGTCTAGTCGTTGGTGCGGTCGTCGGCCTCGCTGCCGGCTTCACCATCCCAGCATTGGCCGGTGGCAACGGCACGTCCACCAATGACACGAGGTCGGCGTCGTCGCCAACCCCGGGCGCCAGTGACAAGACGGCCAGTCCCAAACATGCCCCCGACTCGAAAGCAGACAAGAAAGCCAGGGGCCCGGCCGAACTTTGCCAGGAATCCCACGCAGGGCCAGGGAAACAGCACAAGGGCGATCCGGCTCCGAAGGACGGCACTGCCCCGGCACCAAAATCCGGTAGCGCCAAGGACCTGCACCCCACACCTCCGAAGGTCAAGTAGAAAATTCCGGTTGATGGCCACGGCACCGTTCTCCTGCGATGACGGCGCCGTGGCCGCCGGATCCCTGAGGAAGACCGAGCGAGGTCGACCGCCCTTTTACTCCCCCAGATAGTCCGACGGCGCAGCGCGGGCCTTGCGTTCGAACGCGAATCGTTGACCCCATAAGGCTTTACTCTCGCCGCGAGTCGTCACTGTCGCCACGTCGAAGTCCATCCGGCAAATCACCACCGCCGAGTGATTGCGTCGCGCGAGGTCAGCCGCCGCCAGGCAACCGTCCCGACCTGCCACGGACGCCTGGCTCGCGGCAAGGGCAGAAAGGTCGGCGGCCCTCGACACTTCGTGCTGTAACCCTATGAGCGCCGTCGCCTGCACGATCGCCATCGCGATGAGCCCCAGGACCGTGCCGGCCGCGATCGCGTAGACCGTAACCGAGCCCCGCTCTCGCCGACCATTCATGGCGATTCGTCTGCGGCAACGGCGGTCGCCTTCATCGTGCGCGCACCGATTCCGGAGAAGAACGGCAGCGGAAGCGCCGACCTCGCGGTCACCGTGACCGTGACGAATCCCTTGGCCGATTGGGTGTCCACACTGGCGCCCTTCGGCGCACCGCGACGCGCCGCTACGGAAGCCTCAGCTGCCGGATCGCCTCGCGCCACCATCCGTGCCGCTTCCCGTGAAGCGTCGACGATCCGCACCTGGGTGACGCCCATCGATACGACCCAGAGCAACAGGAAGGCGAAGGCGACACCGAACGGGGCGATGACAGCAAGTTCGGCTGTCACCATCCCCCGCTCGCCGCGTTTCACGCCATCCACCGCCACACCCAGTTGTCGCCCTCGAACATGTTTCCCCAGACGGTTTTGATCATGCGTTGAAAGATGTTGCGGTCACCGGCGATGCTGCCAAGCCGCCACAGCCAGAAGGCGATAAAACATGCACCCAGCGTGCCGACGCAGTATTCCGCGGTTGCCATGCCGCGTTCGAGTTGTGCTCTCATGATGGTCCTTTCGCGAAGGTGCCGGAGCGGTGAGCCGCCCCGGCGGGAGCTTCAGAACGGGAGGATGTCCGGGATTTTCTCGAGCAACCCCTTGACAATGTCGCCGAACCAGGGAGACTGGCCGACCTTGACAAGCACGCCGCCGATCGTGCAGGCGCCCAAGGTGCCGACCGTGTATTCCGCCGTAGTCATTCCGCGTTCGGCTCGTGAGGTGAGGAACTTCTTCATGGGTTTCTCCTAGTTGATAGGTGGATCTCTTGCCATGAATATGTGCAGCGGGAGCCTGCGTTTGCGATGATCAGGAGTTGCTTGGGGACAACGGCGACGAAGCCTCGACTGGGGAAAACTTCAGCGAGATGCTCTTCACAGCGGCTGGACTTCGCTGGGACTGGACTTCACAGGGGCAGTGCAAGGAAGGCACCGAAGATCGTCGGCACAATGCCGACGAGGAAGAACGCGGGCAGGAAACACACGCCGAGTGGCGCAGCGGTCATGACGGCCACGCTGCGGGCGCGTTCCTGACTGTTGGTCCGCCGTTCGCGGCGCAGTTCGTCAGCCAGCCGGCCAAGAATCCTTCCAACCGGCATGCCCGATCGTCCGGCTCGGCGAAAGGACCGGCCGAGAGCGGCGAACTCCGCTTTGGTTCCCATGCCTTCCCACACGGATTGCTCATCACCGGCCACGGAGAGGCGTCCGGCGATCAGGGCGAGTTCGGCGCCGAGCGGATCGCTTGCCGCCCGGGCAACCAGAGTGAATGCGTCTACGGGCGGCCTCCCGGCATCGAGGACCGCAATCAACAAGTCGATCGCGCCGGGCAACTGGCTCGCAATCCTGTTGCGCCGCCGCCTCACTGCACTTGACTCGAGTCGGCCGACGACTTTCGCGGCCATTGGCGCGGCAACTGCAGCGACCAAAAGGCCGGTGGGCATCCCAAACAAGGTCAGGCTGGCCAACACCGACAAGGCCATCGCCAACACCGTCGGCGGCGGCACGAAGTTCCTGGCCTCGGCGCCGTCGCCGAAGATGCGCCGGCATCGTGTTCGGGCCGACGGTGGCACGCCGAGGAACACTGCCACCGACAGACACAAGGCCGCCAACACGTTCAGGCCCGTTCGGCGCGGGCCGCGATCTGGTCGACCCACCAGACGCCCGCACATGCGAGGGCGGCCCCGGCCAAAAGGCACAGCGAACCCACCGCGGTGTCAAGCAGAATATGGACAGGCCGCGCACCCATGCTCACCCCCATGCCAAGCCCGAACAGCGGCAAGACCGCCATCAATCGGGCGGTTGCCTTAGCCGGTCCCAGCCCCGCGGAGATTTCGCGTTGAGTCTCGCGTTCGTCACGTATGCCGTCGCCAAGCCGGTCGAGAACTCGCGCCATCGGAGCGCCGGATCGTTCGGACACTTCCCACGCAGCGGCCAATTCATCGAGGTTTTCGGCCCCAGGTTGTAGTGCCGCCGCGCGAAGCGCGCCTGCGACATCGCCACCCATCCGGCAAGCGGCGGCAGCGCCGTCAAGCATCGGCATGTCAGCGGCAAGGTGCTCGAGCGCCTGACCCGCGAGGATTCCGGCACCGAGTTCGGCGGCGAGGGAATCGACGATCTCGGCGACCTGGCTGCCACGCAATTGCCGCGCGGTTCTGGCCACGTTATTGCGCCGCAATCGCAGCCACACCCAGAACACGCCGACCCCCGTGAAACCGGCCAGGAGGTGCGGAAAGGAAGCGCCGATCACAACCACAACTGAGAAAGCACCGATGACGAGAGCCGTCGGAAGCCACCGCCGTAGCTGCGTCATTGCACCACGGACGCCCGAGCCTGCCGAACCCAATCTCAAGCGGACCAACCATCGGCCCGGTGGCCTCAGGATGAGCAGGGCTGCAACGGTCAGGGCTGCAGCGGCATAATTCATCGCGGAACCGCGAGCGGGCCGATCACGGACTGCAACCGGTCGAAACCGGCGCCAGTCTGGACACCTTCGGTCGTAAAGGTCAGCGCGGGCACTGCCTCGACGAGTCCTTGTGGGTTGCGTTCGAAGACTGCCAGCTGGCGGAGGATGCGTCCGCCCCCGCTAGCGCCGTCGAGATGAGTGCGGCTGAGATGGACGATCACGTCAAGCGCCGATGCCAGTTGACTGTGGACGGCATCGCGCGGCAGTCCCGCGGCAACACCCAGAGCTTCGATCCGGGCGGGGACGTCGGCGGCCGAATTTGCATGCAGCGTGCCGCAACCACCTTCGTGGCCGGTGTTGAGGGCGGCCAGAAGATCGACGACTTCTGCACCGCGCACCTCCCCGACGATGAGTCGGTCCGGCCGCATACGAAGGGCCTGGCGCACAAGATCGCGCAGCCCGATCGCGCCGGCCCCTTCGATGTTGGGTGGGCGCGACTCCAGGCCGACTGTGTGCTGATGATGAGGGCGCAATTCAGTGGCATCCTCGACGATCACGAGGCGCTCGGAGTCATCCACAATTGACAACAATGCCGCCAGCAAAGTCGTCTTGCCCGAACCGGTGCCGCCGGTTATGAGGAACGCTGCTCGCGAGGCAACTAGCTGCACAAGACAGTCAACGCCGAGCGAGGTCAGCGTCCCCGACGCTAAAAGCTGATCAAGGGAGTACGTATGACGAGCGGGAACTCGTAGCGAGAGGAGTGTGCCGGGCCGCGCGATCGGGGCGAGGACTGCATGAAAACGGGTGCCGTCGATCAGCCGCACGTCGACGAACGGGCTGGCGTCGTCGAGGCGCCGACCGCCTTGAGCGGCAAGCCGCTGTGCGAGCCGGCGCACCGACTCATCACCGGGGAAAGTCAACGGTGACCGTTCGAGCCCGCGACCGCAATCGAGATAGACCTCGTCGGGGCCGTTGACCAGGACATCGGTCACCCCCGGCGTCGCGAGCAGGGATTCCAGCGGGCCCGCGCCGACCGTGTCGCGCCGAAGCTGATCGACGAGGGCGAGGACAGTGCCGTTGCCACACAACTGGTTTTCGGCGCGCAAGGCCGCGGCGACGCTGTGGGCGGTGGGTTCCTGCGCTTCCTCGGCGAGGCGTTGCCTGATCCTGTCGACAAGTGGCGCCGATGACGTCTTCATGGCGCATCTCCCAGACCGAGTGTGTCAAGAATGCTCCCGCACCCGGCCCGCAGCGTCCGCGAACGCCCGGGCCCAACGCCTGCGTCAATGTTCGACCCCAGATGCCGCTCATGGCGCACTCGACCGAGAACCGGGAGCCCGAGGGTTTCGCTCACGATCGACGAGCCGATTCCCCCGCGCTTGGCCCGCGTGAGCAAGGCGATATTGCCCGTATGCCGTTGCAGCCGGGCGAGAACCCGACCCGATGCGCTCAGTGCATGAATGTCTTCGGGGACGAGAAGCACCGTGAGAACTGATCGCCCGAGGATCTCTTCGGTCACTTCGTCAAACTGGCGGGGCACGTCGACTGCGACGAGGTCATAGGCCCGTGCACCCGCGGCCAGCACCGAGTGGACTGACGACGCCTGGACCTCAATCGGATCGCTGCGGTCCCAGGACAGCGTCGACACACCGGATTTCGACGGCAACACTTGCCTCAGGGACTCGCCGCTGACCCGGCCGTGAGTCCGATCGAGATCACGCCACCGCATGCCCTCGACGTTTTCGTGGCCGAGCACCAGATCGATGCCACCGCCGAAGGGATCGGCGTCGAGGAGTAGCGAAGCAAAACCGCGCTCGGCACCGGCCAACACGAGCGAAGCGGCGAGAGTGGTCGCGCCTGCGCCTCCGCAACCGCCCATCATGCTGACGATGCAGGCCTCGCCGTTGCCTTCGAGGGCATTGGCGAGCAACTCGATCACCGCGTCCTGATCAGCGGGGACTTCGCAGACGCGCTCGGCACCCAACGCCACAGCCGACGGCCACACGCCTGCCGTTTCATGACCGATGACGACGACCCCGTCTCGCCGCCCGGGCTCGGTGCGGGCGAGGGCTGCCGCAAGGTCGGCACATACCAGCACCGCCGGCGCTGCCTTCCACGATCGGCGCGCCGCGGTGATGTCGCCGGCAACGGCGGGTGTGGCCCCGATCGCCGCACACAGTCGGAGCGCCTCATCGAGCAAAGTGTCGTCGGCCGTCACGATCAGCGGCATTGCCCTTTCATCCAAAGAGCCAAATGCATCCAGTGAGCGGGGTTCATCCATAGGTCGACTCTCGCGGGCGGGCCCGACGCCGAACAAGGCATTTATTGCGGACTGTGGACATTCGCGTCCAACGCCTGCGTTGTGGAAACTCAACTACGCTTGAGAGGTGAACCACGCACAGCACAACCATGCGGGGGCTGCCGCGTTCTTCGATCTCGACAAGACGATTATCGCCAAATCGAGCACGCTGGCGTTCAGCAAGACTTTTTTCGACGGCGGCCTGCTGAGCCGTCGTGCGGTCCTGCGCAGCGCCTATGCACAATTCGTCTTCGCCGTCAGCGGTGCCGATCATGATCAACTCGAAAAGATGCGTGCCTACCTCACCGAGATGGTGATCGGCTGGGATGTCGAGGTCGTGCGCCAGGCGGTCGCCGAGACGCTGCATACGATCATCGATCCGCTCGTCTATGACGAGGCTGTGCAACTGATCGAGCAGCACCGCGAGGAAGGCCGGGACATCGTCATCGTTTCGGCATCGGGAGCCGAAGTCGTTGAACCCATCGGCGCGATGCTGGGCGCCGACCACGTCATCGCGACCAGGCTCAATGAGAAGGACGGCCGTTACACCGGCGAAATCGAGTTTTATGCCTATGGCGGCAACAAGGCCAAGGCCATCGAAGCCCTTGCCGCCGAACGTGGTTATGACCTCGCCCAGTCCTACGCCTATTCGGACTCCGAAACCGATGCGCCCATGCTCACCGTGGTCGGCCATCCGTTCGCGGTGAACCCCGACAAATCCCTACGCAAAATTGCCACCGACAACGGCTGGCCGATCCTGGCCTTCGCCCGCCCGGTAGCGCTGCGTCCCCGGCTCGCCCTCGACACGCGAGCCGCAAAAATTGCGGCGGGTTCGGCCATCTTCGGCGCCGTGAGCGCGATCGCCTTCACGTTGGTTCTCCGAAAAAAGGGAAGCTCCCTGTCGCGGACCTGAGTCCGGAGCACCCCCGCGAGCTCTGCGGGTCGGGACCTGTGAACCAATTCGCAGAAAGTTACCGGCTAGTAGCACTGTTGGAATCGGCAACCAAGGCGTACAAATAAATTAAGAACTTCACAGCAGCTCAGCACCTCAGTACCCACGCGGCGATCACCCGTCTCAAGGGGCTGTCGCACCCGGGACAACCACTCCACTCAGGATCAAGTGGCCCCGCGGCGACAATTGACCAAGGCACGCTTGGTAACTGAGCGACTGGGCCCGGCGGCGCCACTTTTCATGAAGAGGCGCCGCCACTCTTTGCCCCGAGGCTCCACCCCACCCCGAGATTTGTGCGCATACGGCGACTTTTGTTCCAAAATACCGCCGTATGCGCACAAATCTCGGGGTGATCGGCTGTGCGGGCTATCGGGCCATCGGTGAAGCTTCGGCGCCGCGCGAAAACGCCTGCGAGGCATACATGAGCCATTGGTGGATTCCGGCGGCTTCACCACCTTCGTAGGCAGCCAGCGCCGCACGATAACCCTCGACCTCGGCGGCGTGGCCCGCTTCGGGCACGGTCACCGATGCCGGATCGACACCCTTGGCGACGAGGACGAGTCGTTCGACCGCACGGGCGACAACGCCATTGTGCGAGGCGAAAGCTCCCGCAACAGCGATCTCAGCATGGACGAGGGCGGCGACCACGAGTCCTGGCGCTTCGGTCGGCTGACCGAGGATTCGGCCGAGCAGATTGAGGCGTTCGGCGCCGGCAGGGTTGGACGGTCGGCCCAAATCCGAAGAGTCCACGCTTCCTGCTGCCGCGAGCGCGTGGATGCGGGCAATGGCCTGGAGCGGCGAACGGTTCCACACCGGGACGAGTCCCAGGAGTTCGGTCGAGAGCAACACGGCACCGCGAGCAGTCGCATCGCCTTCGCCTGCTTTGAGCGCCTCGACCTCATAAGAGCTGCCTTCGATCGCGGCCGTTGCAGCGGCGCCCAGGAGCAACGATTCGCCTGTCGCCTCGGGGGTGCTGCGACGCAATCCACGGTCGCGGAGCAGGGAGTCCAGTCCGTCGCGAGTCGCCGCATACGCCGAAGGGATTCCCTCGAGCGAAGCCGCGGAAATGAAGGGATCGTTTGACACGCCCGCAGCGTACCGGTCGCGCCCCCTGCACGCCCGGTAGCCTTCGGGTAATGAACATTCCGTATGCAGACCGCACCGCCAAATGGCTGGTTGGCGACCAGTTGGCCTGCGTACTGCACCTCGGCGACAATCCGTTGGCGTTCCAACTCGCCGACCAGGGCCACGAAGTTGTCGTCGCGAGCGATGAGCTCAGCAATGTCCGCCACCCCGAGGTCTCCTACGTGAAGATGACCGGATCGCGGTTGCCTTTTGTCGCCAATGCCTTCGACGTGGTCATCGCTCCCGACGTGCAGCGGCCGCCTTCTGCTCTCGCCGAATTTGCCCGCGTTCTGCGCCACGGCGGTTTACTGTCGACGATTTCGCAGTCGTATGACGACTCGATCCCGTGGCTGCGCAAGCTGCGTGAACTCATCGGCGATCTTGGACCGGCCCCGACCCCGGTCGACACACTCGGCGCCTCAGGGTTATTTGACGAACCCGAACGCACCGATTTCGGCAGTTGGGAACAACTCGACCTGACCGGCCTTATGAAGTTTGCCAAGTCCACCATGGGGCCTTCGGCCGGCGAAGAAACACTGGACCGGGTGCGCGAACTCTTCCTCAGTTACGGCGCACAGACCGGTCATTTGCGGTTGCGGCACGAGACGCATTGCCTGCGGGCAAGGGTCGACAAGGATGGCTTTCCGGACGAGGCCGAGCCGCCCGACACCATGCTTCTCGATTTCCGCTGAGTCGCGAAATCCCATGGACAACCTGACGACCGCAATCCTCTCGGCCCTCGGCCTTGTCGCACTCGCAGTCTTCATCCGCTGGCAACTCCTCGGCCGTCGCCGGTCATTGGGAACTCCCGAGGATCGCACGACTTACGAAACCCTGCATACGGCCTCGCTGACGGCACCCGCGCTCCGTAGGGGGCTCAACGCGGAAAGCGCCACGAAGTCGCTGCCTCATGTGCGCGAACTCCTCCGCACTCCGACGGTTGCCATCACCGATGTTCACGGCGCACTCGCCTGGGACGGTCCCGGCTCCCCCGAGGACGTCGCCCACCTGACATCGGCGGCGGTCAAGACGGGGGCGACTCAAGCCTCCGACCACGCGATCGTGGCACCGCTGTCGGTCGAGGACCGGGTCGTCGGGACGCTGGTCGTGGTGAGCGAGGAAGCCTCGGCCGGACTCGCACGAGCGACGACCGAAGTCGCCCGCTGGATGTCCAGTCAGCTCGAACTCGCCGAGCTCGACAAATCACGCACGGCGCTGATGGAGGCCGAACTACGTGCCTTGCGTGCGCAAATCTCCCCACACTTCATTTACAACTCGCTTGGGGCGATCGCCTCGTTCGTCCGTACGGACCCCGAACGCGCCCGCGAACTGTTGCTGGAGTTCGCCGACTTCACCCGTTACTCGTTCCGCCGACACGGGGAGTTCACGACTCTCGCCGAGGAACTCCGTTCGATCGAGCGCTATCTCGTGTTGGAGAAGGCCCGCTTCGGCGACCGGCTGCGGATCGTCACCCGGATCGCTCCCGAAGTGTTGAGTGTGACGTTGCCGTTCCTGTCGGTGCAGCCGCTGGTGGAAAACGCCGTACGCCACGGTTTGGAGGCCAAGGCCGGCAACGGCACGATCACCGTCATAGCGCTCGACGCCGGCACCGAATGCGTCATCACGATCGAGGATGACGGTATCGGGGTCGAGCCAGACAAGGTGAGGGCAGCACTTTTGGGTCAGGAGACCAGCGAGTCGGTCGGGTTGGGCAACGTGGACGAACGTATGCGCACCGTCTACGGCAATGAGTACGGCATCGTCATCGAGACTGCTCCCGGCCTCGGCACAAAGGTCACCATGAGAGTGCCCAAGTTCGCACCGTCGATCGACGGTTGAACCGCGGTCCGAGGAGAAACTGGCGCGTGGCGAAGTGGGGCACACGGCTAGGCTGAGCGGGTGCAATTCCTCAACGATCAACAGCCGCCCTACGACCTGACTTACAACGACGTCTTCATGGTCCCCGGCCGCTCGGATGTGGCCTCGCGGTTCGACGTCGACCTCACCACTCCCGATGGCATCGGCACCACGATTCCGCTCGTCGTCGCCAACATGACGGCGATCTCGGGGCGCCGTATGGCCGAGACCGTTGCCCGCCGCGGTGGCATCGCGGTCCTCCCCCAGGACATACCGCTCGACATCGTCCGCAAAGCCGTCACCAGGGTCAAAGCCGCTCATACCGTCTATGACACCCCAGTCACCGTCGACCCGACGACGACCATCGGCGAAGCCCTGAGCCTCATGCCGAAACGCTCGCACGGAGCGGTTGTCGTGGTCGAGAACGGCAAACCAATCGGCGTCGTCACCGAACGCGACGGCGCCGAAGTCGACCGTTTCGCCCAGGTCCGCGAAGTCATGAGCACCGACATGATCACCCTCAACGTCGGCGACGATCCACAGTCGATCTTCAATGCATTGGCCGAGCGCCACATGGATTTCGCCCCTGTCCTCGACGGCGGTCAGCTCGCCGGCGTCGCGACCCGCAAAAACGCTTTACGTTCAACGATTTATCAACCCGCCGTCGATCCGCAAGGACGACTCGTCGTTGGTGCCGCCGTCGGCATAAACGGCGATGTGGCCGGCAAGGCCACGGAGCTTCTGGCGATGGACATCGACGTGCTTGTCGTCGACACAGCTCATGGCCACCAGGAAAAAATGATGGAGTCGTTGCCGCTGGTCCGCGACGTCCGCGACGCGTATGCCGACAAAACCGGTCGACGTATCCCCATCGCCGCCGGCAATGTCGTGTCGGCGCGGGGCGCTGCCGATCTCGTCCAGCGGGGCGCCGACATTGTCAAGGTCGGTGTGGGACCTGGAGCGATGTGCACAACCCGGATGATGACCGGCGTCGGCCGGCCGCAGTTCTCCGCCATTCTCGAATGCGCGACCGAAGCGCGCGGCCTCGGCGCGGCTGTGTGGGCCGACGGCGGCGTGCGCTATCCCCGCGATGTCGCCCTCGCCCTCGCCGCCGGAGCGGCCAGCGTCATGATCGGTTCGTGGTTCGCCGGCACGTATGAAAGCCCCGGCGATCTCAAAACCGGCTCGGACGGGCGCGCCTACAAAGAATCCTTTGGCATGGCCTCGGCGCGCGCCGTGTCCAACCGCACTCGCGAAGTCGCCGGATTCGAACGGGCGCGCATGGCGCTGTTCGAAGAGGGCATCAGTTCGTCCCGGATGTATCTCGATCCCGAACGGCCCGGCGTCGAAGACCTCATCGATGCCATCATCGCCGGTGTCCGCTCGAGTGCGACCTATGCCGGAGCGCGGACGATCGCCGAGTTCAACGAATTGGCAACCGTCGGCGTGCAGAGCGCTGCCGGTTATGAGGAAGGCCGCCCGCTCCACGCCAGCTGGTGAGGCTCAGCGCAGGTCAACCGTTTTCAACTTCGTTACCGCAGCGATTGCTTCAAAATCGCTGTCTTTGTGCCACAACACCGCATCATGGCGAAGAGCGACGGCGGCGATCAGGCAGTCATTGACCTTGCGCGCCTGCCTTCCGTTGGCTCTCGTCGCGCGGAAAATCGCGGCCGCATCGGCAAAGTCCACAGAAGGTTCAATCGAGAGGACATTGAGCGAGTCGATCAGGTTTCGGACGCGGTCGAGCTCGACAGGACCGGCCCCACAGAGCAACTCCATGATGATCGGCTCGGTGATTGAAGCGTGGCCCGCAATTCCCTTAGCCAGCCGTTCGGCACCGTTAAATGCTCGGCCACGAATGCCACGCAAACGATCGATCCATACGGACGTGTCAACCAGAATCACCGCTTTGTCTGGGGTCGCTGCTTTCTCTAACGTCACTGCTTTCTCTAACGTCACTGTGCTGCCGAATCAGGTGCCTCCGACACCTCGGGCCAGTCATCGAACCTGGCGGACCTCATCTCGTCCAGATCGCCTTCCCAGCCGATCCCGGTGACCGATTCCAAAAGCTCGATCGTGAACTTCGGGCCAACCAGTTTGCGGAGAGCCAGATCGACAGCTTCACGCTTGGTCTTCAATCCGTATTTGTGCATGGCGGCGGCTATGAGCTCGTCGTCGATGTCAATGTTTGTGCGTGCCATACACCAAACGTACACCTCGGTGCTGAGGCCAGTTGGGGATCAGCGTTCGTAGGAGGGTTGCCGCATACGGATGCCGTCGACGATGAGCATCAGCCCGAGCGAGAACTCATAGGCGGCATCGCCGGCCGGCAAGTCAACAGAACTGTCGATGGCGCCATCGCTGTGTGCCTGCAATGACAACTGCTCGTAGCTGACCTGGCCGAACACGAAGTGCAGGATCGTCGTCGCGGCCGCTCGTGAGAAGGAGTCGTCGAAACCGGCACTCCGGATCGTCTCTGCCAGCTCTCCGTGTGGCACCCGTACGCCCAGACCGAAGGCGCGGACGGTCGAGATCAATTCGGCACCGTCGCGGTAGGCGAGCATCGCATTGCGCAGAACCCGACACTCGCTGAGGATCTGCTTATCCCAAGCCGAATCCGGTTCGACAGAACGCCCGCCTCGCGCGAGGATCTCATCGGCAACGGCGGCAAGCAGCGCCTGTTTGTTGACGAAATGGTGATACAGCGCACTGGGCTGCACGCCGAGCTCAGCGGCAATCCTTCGCATCGAGAGGTCGGCGAGTCCGTACTGGTCGAGAACGCCGATCGCATACTGGACGATGTCCGTGCGGTGATAACGCATGCAGGCCCGGTCCCGTCTGTGTGGCATCTGATTGACAACGCGATGAGTCTATCGACTAACCTGAACACCGTTCATCCGACCATCGCCAGGGTGAATCCCGATCCCCGAATTCTGGAGACTTCCCGATGTCCACCACTGCCCCGTCCTCTGCCAGGAAGACGTCGACGACAACCGACCTCGCCCTGATCGCGACCTTCGCGGCGCTCATCGCCGTCTGTTCGGTCTCCGCGGCCTTGCCGATCGGCCTCAACGGCGTGCCCATCACACTTCAAGTTTTCGGTGTATTCCTCGCCGGTGCCGTGCTCGGCATGAAGCGCGGATTCTTCGCCGTCCTGCTCTACCTCGCTGTCGGCGCGGCCGGTCTGCCAATTTTCGCCGGCGGATCCTCGGGCATCGCGCCATTCTCCGGTCCGACTTCCGGCTACCTCGTGTCCTTCCCCATCGCCGCAGCCCTCATCGGCTTTATCGTCGAGCGGGCGCGTCATCAGGGTCTTGCCGTGACCGCTGTCATCGTGGCCGTCGCGGGTGTCATCGGTGAGGTTGTCGTCTATGCGTTCGGTGCCCTCGGCTTCATCGCCTTCGCCAGCATGACGACGAATGCCGCCTTCAAGGGCGCGTTGACGTACGTCCCCGCCGACCTGATCAAGATCGTGGCCGTGGCGCTCGTGGCGGCCGCGGTACACCGGGCCTTCCCGGCGTTGCTCGCCAAGCGCGGCTAGTCGGTACTGCCCGTGCAGGTTGGTGACCGCTGACCCATGCCTGTGACACGATGCGGCGACAACCACCCGCCGCCGCACGCCACAAGCCTCGCGGCCAGAAAGAAGCTCCCATGTCCGTACCTGTCCTCCTGCGCAGGTTCATGCTCGGTGCCACTGCGGCTGCCGTGTCGCTCTGTGTCGTCTCGACACCGGCTCAGGCCCAAGACGGCGGCCCCAAGGTCACCGTCATGACCCGCAACCTGTTCCTCGGCGGAAACCTCACCCCGTCGATCGGCGCGCCCACTCTGCCTGCGCTGATGACTGCCAACGCTGCGCTTCTCAGCAACGTCGATCGGGTCAACTTCCCCGAGCGCGCCAAACTGCTGGCCAAGGAGATCGTCGAGGACAAGCCGGATCTGGTCGGCCTGCAAGAGGTTGCATTGTGGCGTACCGGCGCGCTTGGTGACCCTGCGGAAGCCACCACCGTGCGTTATGACTACCTCGAGCTCTTGATGGCCGAGCTCGCAAAGTCTGGCCACCCCTACGAGATCGCCGTCGTGCAGAACGAGGCCAACCTCGAAGCACCTACCGGCGCCCCCTACTACGTTGACGCGCGTCTCACGATGCGCGACGCCATCTTGGTTCGCGCCGGTGGCAAGGTCGAGATCACCGACACTTCATCGGGCAACTTCGTCAACAACCTGGCGTTCCCGCTGCCGTCGACCGGAACCACGATGACGAGCACGCGCGGGTGGACCGCTGCGGACGTTCGCCAAGGCGATCGGTCGTACCGCTTCATCAACACCCACCTCGAAGCATTCCATTACGAGATCCGGATCCTTCAGGCGCGCGAACTTCTCGCGGGCGCCATCGCTTCGGCCGGGGGCGATGTCATCCTGGTCGGGGACATGAACACCGGACCGGAGCTTCCGGTTGCCGACAACCGTCTGGCGTACTTCACGCTGGTCGGTGGCGGCATGGTCGACACGTGGCCAATCCTGCACCCGGGCGAGCCCGGCTCCACCGCTGGCTTCGGCGATGAACTGAACCAGCCGGCCGATTCGGTCGAGCATCGTATCGACTTGATCATGTTCAAGGGCAACGTCACTCCGGAGAAGTCATGGACCTTCGGTTCCGAACGCCAGACGTCTGACGGTCGCTGGGCGTCGGATCACCTCGGTCACGCAGCGGAACTTCGTCTCAACTGATCGGTTCAAACAGGCGGAGCGTCCACGACGACAACCATGGACGGCACTTCGCCCTGCCCACTTGACACACTCGCCCACATATTAACCTCGATCCGTGGCCCTCATCTCGTTCGACGACGTCACCGTCACCGCTCCGGCGGCTATCGGTGACGTCGTCATTCTGCAGGACATCACGGCCACGCTGACCGAACAACGGGTTGCCTTCATCGGCGGCAACGGTTCGGGCAAATCGACTCTCGCGCGGCTCATCAACGGGCTTGTCGTCCCATCCTCGGGCCGGGTCACCGTCGATGGGCTGGACGTCGACAAGGACGGGCCGGCCGTGCGCCGGCAAGTCGGTTTCGCGTTCACGAATCCCGCCGCCCAACTCGTCATGCCGACCGTTGCCGAGGACATCGCGCTGTCGCTGAGGCGACACATTCCGGTCAAGGCGGCGCGGGCGGTGCGGGTGAATGAGGTGCTCGAGGGATTCGGGCTCGCGGCTCACGCCGACTCCAGCGTGCACAGTCTGTCCGGAGGTCAGCAACAACTCCTTGCCTTGGCGGGCGTCCTCGCGACTGAACCGAAGATCGTCGTCGCCGACGAACCGACCACGCTCCTCGATCTCCGCAACAGCGCCATCATCGCCGAGCGACTCTTCGGCCTGACCCAACAACTCGTGTTGGTGACGCACGACCTCGACCTTGCACAGCGTTGCGATCGCGTCCTGGTGATTGCCGATGGCCGCGTGGATTTCGACGGCGAACCAACGGCAGCAGTGGAACATTATCGGAATGGTGTGGCCTCGCCATGAGGCAAACGCTGCCGCTTGGCATCTATCACCCCGGAACGACTTTGCTGCACCACATACCGGCCGGCCCCAAGCTCGGTTTGCTGTTCACGTACAGCATTTTCGTGGTGGCCTTACACGGCCCGTGGCCGCCCGTCGGGGCACTCGCCTTTTCGATCGCGCTCGGCGTATGGGCGCGCGTGCCACTGCGAACATTGTGGCGGGGACTGCGACCGATTCTGCTCGTGGTGGCCGTCCTCGGTGCGTTCCAATTGTGGCAACACGGCTGGCCGTTGGCGACCGAAATCGTGGCAACAATGCTTGCCCTCGTCGTGGCCGCCACCGTCTTCACCGCGACGACACCGATGGACGCCATGCTCGACGCGATCACCCGGGGGTTGATGCCGTTTGGCCGAATTGGGGTCAATCCGGCCAAGGTGGCACTGACGTTTTCGCTCATGATCGGTGCGATCCCGCAAATTTTCACTATTGCCCATGAGACCCGGGAAGCTGCCAAGGCCCGCGGCCTCGAGCGCAGCGCGCGCGCCAACCTGACGCCGATGGTGCTCCGCGTTGTCGCTCAGGCCCATGACACCGGTGACGCCCTTGCCGCGAGGGGTCTCGGCGACGACAATTGACGGGCACACCTGGCGGGACGCTCAGGCGGAGCTGAGTTCGCCGTGCTCGACGCATGTGGCGGTCCACTCGCGCGGCACCACCTGAACGACCATGCGGCGACGGCATTTGGTGCAGTAACGCGGCGGCTCCATGCGCAATCTGTCGAGGCACACG
>JACMOZ010000326.1 GCA_014377785.1 Aeromicrobium sp. | reverse complement strand
CGTCAAGGGCCTCTATTTGTGCTCGGCCTCGACGCCTCCGGGCGCCGGCGTACACGGGATGGGTGGCGCCAACGCGGCCGCCGCGGCACTGAAAGCCTTGTGAAACGACTGGTACCATTTTGGGCATTCGTTGGTACCATTTGCGTATGGCCACCAACCTGCGACTGAATGAGCGAACCGCCAAGGCGCTTCGCGAAGCTGCCGAAAGCAGAGGCAAGTCCCAGCAGCAGATCATCCGCGAAGCGCTCGAGCGATTCCTCGGGCTGGAGGAGGAATTGACCGATCGAGACCGTGCGATTGCTTCAGGCCTGGTCAAGGAAGGCACGCCATACAGACGTGCTGCTCCAACATTGGTGCTGCCTGCTGGCATGACAAGCCTCGAGCTGCTTGATCGGGACGACCGTTGACCGTTCTTTATGTCGACACCAGCGCGCTGGTCAAACGAGAGGTGCTTGAGCACGAGTCCGCCTCTGTTGAGAGCGCGCTTGCCGAGATGGCAAATATGGGGGCTCTGATCGTCGCTTCGGCTCTGGCATGGCTGGAAGCATGGCGTGCGCTTCAGCGGCGGAATCTTCGCGATATCGGCTCAAGGACGGAGTCGATGTTCTCAGGCGTCGAGCAATTTCCACTTGACGAGCCGGTGCTGCGGTATGCGCGCACGGTAGGCGGGCTGCAACTCCGATCGTTTGATGCCATCCACCTGGCGTCGGCCGTCATGGTGGGGGCAGACAGCGTCATGACATACGACGACCGGCTCGCCGAAGCGGTCCGATCGATGGGGATGACAGTACTGAGTCCCACCGAATAAAACTCAAAGTTGAGTGGAATGGACTCAACCTTGTCGACGTTGATATGAGTGAAGGTATGTCTCACAGCCTGGGAGAGCACATGGACGCATCGAAATTCACCACCCGCAGCCAGCAAGCACTCGGCAGCGCCATTTCCGCGGCAGCCGCTGCGGGCAACCCTTCGGTCGAGCCCGCCCACATTTTGTATGCCCTCCTCACTCAGGAGGGCGGCACCGCCGTTGCGCTCTTGCGCGCCGCGGGAGTCGATGCGCAAGCGGCTACTTCGGGGCTCAAGGGCGAACTCGAGGCCTTGCCGTCGGCCAGTGGCGCCAGCGTTCAGAACCCCGGACTCAGCCGGTCGAGCCATGAAGTGCTCCAACGGGCCCAGGACATTGCCGCCCAACTCGGTGACGAATTCGTCTCCACCGAGCACTTCGTTGTCGGTCTCGCCACTGTTGAGTCTTCGGCCAAGACGGTCTTGGACGACGCCGGCGCGACAGCCGATTCACTGCAGGCGGCTTTTGCCTCCGTACGCGGAACGGCACGGGTGACCAGCCAGGACGCCGAAGACACCTACCAATCGCTTGAGAAGTATGGCGTCGACCTGACCGCCGTCGCCCGTGAAGGCAAACTCGATCCGGTCATCGGCCGCGACAGCGAGATCCGACGTGTCATCCAGGTCCTCAGCCGTCGCACCAAGAACAACCCCGTCCTCATCGGCGAACCCGGTGTCGGCAAGACCGCCGTCGTCGAGGGCCTCGCTCAGCGCATCGTCACCGGTGACGTGCCCGAGTCGTTGCGGGGCCGCCGGCTGATTTCTCTCGACCTGGCCGCGATGGTCGCCGGTGCAAAATACCGTGGCGAATTCGAAGAGCGACTCAAGGCAGTCCTGACCGAGATCAAGGAATCCGAGGGTCAGGTCATCACGTTCATCGATGAGCTTCATACAGTCGTCGGAGCGGGTGCCGGTGGCGACAGTGCGATGGATGCGGGCAACATGCTTAAGCCCATGCTTGCGCGCGGCGAACTTCGGATGATCGGCGCGACGACGCTGGATGAATACCGCGAACGGATCGAAAAAGACTCGGCCCTTGAGCGCCGATTCCAGCAAGTCTTCGTCGGCGAGCCAACCCCCGAGGACACCATAGCGATCCTGCGCGGGCTCAAATCCAAGTACGAAGCGCACCACAAGATCGCCTACACCGATGCCGCGCTCGTCGCCGCCGCCACCCTGTCCGACCGCTACATCCCCGGTCGCCAGTTGCCCGACAAGGCGATCGACCTCATCGACGAGGCCGGCAGCCGACTCCGTATGGAGATTGACTCGAGCCCCGTCGAGATCGACGAACTCCGTCGTGCGGCTGACCGACTGACGATGGAAGAAATGCATCTCGCCAAAGAAGAGGACGCATCGAGCAAGGAACGCCTGGCCAAACTGCGGATTGAGCTTGCCGACAAGCGCGAGCAACTCCTCGGCCTCGAAGCGCGGTGGGAACGTGAAAAGCAGAGCCTCAACGCCGTCGGCGAAATCAAGGAACGCATCGACGACGCGCGGTCTGCTGCCGAACGCGCCCAGCGCGACGGCGACATGGAGCAGGCGAGCCGACTTCTCTACAGCGAGATCCCGCAGATGGAAGGGGCGCTTGTCGCTGCCCAGGCGGCCGAAACCGAAGACAAGGCCGAACTCATGGTCCATGAGCAAGTCGGCGCCGATGACATTGCCGAAGTTGTCGCGGCCTGGACTGGCATTCCCACCGGCCGGCTGCTCGAAGGCGAGACGGGCAAACTGCTGCGCATGGAGGAAGAACTCGGCAAACGGTTGATCGGCCAGAAGGCGGCCGTGACCGCGGTGTCCGATGCGGTGCGCCGCGCGCGTGCCGGCATCTCAGATCCCGATCGCCCGACCGGTTCCTTCTTGTTCCTCGGCCCGACGGGTGTCGGCAAGACCGAACTTGCCAAGACCCTGGCGGAGTTCCTGTTTGACGACGAACGCGCCATCATCCGCATCGACATGAGCGAATACTCCGAGAAGCATTCGGTCAGTCGTCTCGTCGGTGCGCCTCCTGGCTATGTCGGTTACGACGAGGGCGGTCAACTCACCGAGGCCGTCCGCCGTCGCCCGTACGCCGTTATTTTGCTCGACGAAGTAGAAAAAGCACACCCCGAGGTCTTCGACATCCTGCTGCAAGTGCTCGACGACGGCCGGCTGACTGACGGCCAGGGTCGTACGGTCGATTTCCGCAATGTCATCCTGATCCTCACGTCCAACCTCGGCTCCCGTTATCTGACGGATCCGTTGCTCGACGAAGCCGACAAGCGGACAGCCGTCATGGAGGTCGTGAAGTCGTCGTTCAAGCCCGAATTCCTCAACCGGCTCGACGAGATCGTCATGTTCGACGCCCTTGGCACCGAGGAACTCACTCATATCGTCAACCTCCAGATCGACGCCCTGGTCAAGAGGCTCACCGGTAGGCGCATCACACTCGACGTGACCGATGCGGCCCGCGAGTGGCTCGCCGTCACCGGTTGGGATCCGGCTTATGGCGCCCGCCCGCTGCGCCGACTCGTGCAACAGTCGATCGGCGACAAACTGGCTCGCGCACTCCTGGCCGGCGACATCCGCGACGGAGACACGGTGCTCGTCGACCGGGAACCCGAAACCGATGCCCTGACCGTCAACTCCGAACGCTGACGAGTCACTCACTCGGGCTGACGAGTCACTCAGCGCCAGTGGTAGGTGACTCGTCACAGCCAGTGAGTGACTCCTCGGCGTCAGTTGGGGGCGGGTTTGGACGCTGTGATGGGATGGGCTCATGACTGCGCCTTCATTGATTCGACCGCCGCGCGTGACGACGGCCTGTCTTTTTGTCGGGCTGAGTTGCGCGATGCTGCTTTTCTACGTGACCTCCACGCTTTCCAACTGGGGCTCGATCGAAGTGCAGGACCAGGTCAAGCAGGTCCTCGCCGCCGAGCCGCTCAAGAGCTCGGGTCTGGCAATCACCGATGCCCTGAGCTGGTTGCGTTGGGCGCTGATGGGGGCGGCCGCCGTTGCCGTCGCCGGTATCGTCTTCGCGATCTACACGGCTCGGGGACATCAGGCTTCTCGGGTCATTCTGACCGTCATCTGCGGACTGGCCAGCCTGGTGTTCCTTGCCGGTGGTCTCTTCGGCCTCCTGCCTGCGGCATTCGCGATCGGTTGCGGTATTTATCTGTGGACCGCGGACTCGCGACAATGGTTCGCCGTCAAGAACGGCAAGGCGATTCTTGTGGAGAAGCCGCGGGTAGATCCATTTGCGAATCCCGGTATGACCGGTGGTTTTGAGACGCCTCGTGAAGCGGCTACTCAGCCAGCGGAGGGCTCGCCGGCTCCTCAAGCGGCGACTTATGTGGCTGCGCCGATTCGCGGTCCGCAGCCCAAGGCAGTCCTCGGCGCCGGACTTGTCGCGCTGATCATGTCGGCGATGGTCGCGCTCGTGTCCGGTATGAATGCCGTCTTCTATGCCGTGGCACCGGACGCATACGTGCGGCTGTTCAACGACAATCCGCTCATGCGGGACACGGTGAGTCAGGCGGGCATGACCGCGGCCGAACTCGCGCGCGCACTCTTCATCGGTTGCAGCATCGCTCTCGTCCTTTCGCTGGCTGCAATTGTCGCCGCCGGCGCGACATTGGCCGGCAAGCGCCTCGGCCGCAATGTGCTCGTGGGGCTCACCGTAGTCACGGTGCCAATTTCGATCGTGGCGTTTCCCGTTGGCCTGGTCTGGACCGCCGGGGCGATCGTGACACTGGTCCTGCTCAAGCGCCCGGATTCGCGTGCCTGGTTTGCCAACGCTTCGACCCGGCCGGCACGCACCACGAAATCGGTGGACAACCCCGGGTGACACACCGGTAAACTTTCGGTATGGCTGACAGTTCAACGACCTCGTCAAAGCGCCCGCATGTCGTCGTGGTCGGCGGCGGATTCGGCGGCATCGCTGCGGTACGCAAACTCAAGCACGCCGATGTCGACGTCACGCTGATCGACCGGCACACCTACAACACGTTCCAGCCGCTGCTTTATCAAGTCGCGACAGCGAGCCTCAACCCCGGAGACGTCACCTGGTTCCTGCGCTCCATACGCGCCAAACAGGACAACATCCGCTTTCTCAAGGGAACCGTCCTGACGATGGACCACGTCCACAAGACGCTCGGCCTCGAAAGCGGGCTGACCGTGTCGTACGACCAGCTGATCATTTCAGCGGGCGTCACGACCAACTTTTTCGGCGTTCCCGGTGCCGAAGAGTTCGCGATGCCGCTCTACAAACGTTCGCAGGCACTCACCGTCCGCGACCGCATGTTCGCCGCCCTCGAGTACGCCGTCATCAACCTCACCAAGGAGGACCTGCGCATCGTTGTCGTCGGCGGCGGCGCCACCGGCGTCGAAACGGCCGGTGCCTTCGCCGAACTGCGCAACAACGACATGCCCACGACATACCCGGAGCTCGACCCGAAACGCATCCACATCACGCTCATCGAAATGGGCCCATTCGTCCTCGCGCCGTTCCATCCCAAACTCCGTGACTACGCGAAAAAGGCACTGGAAAAGCGCCACGTCGACCTGCGGCTCGAGACGACAGTCAAGGAAGTTCGCGGCAACGGCGTCGTGGTGGCCAACGGCGACAAAGAAGAATTCCTACCGGCCCGGATCGTCGTCTGGGCGAGTGGAGTGAAGGCTCACCCAAGCATTGCGGACTGGAACATTCCGCAGGGTCGCGGCGGCCGGGTGATGGTCGACGAGCATTGGAAAGTCGACGGACTCGAGGACGTCTACGCCATCGGCGACATCGCGATCGGCCCCAAGGCGCTGCCGCAACTCGCGCAGCCGGCGATCCAGGGCGGCAAGCACGTTGCCAAACTCATCGCCCGTGCGCAAAAGGGCAAGCCGATGAAGGATTTCACCTACAGGGACAAAGGCACGATGGCGACGATCGGCCGCGCTTCGGCGATCGCCCAGATCAAGGGGCTTCCCCGGCTCACGGGCTTTCCCGCGTGGGTCATCTGGGTCGTCCTTCATGTTGCGACGTTGCTGGGCAACCGCAACCGCTTCGCGACGATGATCAATCTCGGGGCGAAATACCTGGCTTGGGGCAGCCACAACGCGATCGTGGGTGAGACGCCGCTCGCCATGGCCGAGAACCCGACTACGGTGAGGGCGCTCGAAGAGCGTTACGGCAGTGGCGCCAAAGACGGTGGCATTAAAGGCAGCGGCCCCAAGAAGCCGGATTAGCCGAGTTGGGCTTTCAACTCCGTATGTGCGTCGATGAGCGACGGGCCATACCAGGTGAGCGACCTTCCCGAGACGAGCATGGTCTTTGTTTCGTGGAAGGCCTCGGGTCCGTCGTCGGCGCCGAAGACATAGGGCTCGTCGGGCAACAGCACGAGGTCGATATCCGGTAGGTCTATGTTGGCGAGATCGACGTGCGGATAGCGTTCGGCATGAGTGCCGAACGCATTGTCGAGCCCAAGCCGGCGGGCCAGATCGCCGGTGAACGTCGAACTGCCGACGACCATCCAGGGATCTCGCCAGATCGGGATCGCGACCCGCGCGCGGATTGGGGGCACCGGTCCCAGCCAAATGCGTTCGACGTCGTCGAGCCAGGCGGGGACCTCCCATTGCAGGCCTTCGGCGAAAATCCGACGGAGTGATGCACAGGCTTCCTCGACCGTTTCGATGACGGTCACCCAGACCGGTATGCCGGCCTCGCGCAGTTTGCGGATGTCGAGTTCTCGGTTCTCTTCGCGGTTGGCGAGTACCAGATCGGGCTTGAGATCGATGATCGCCTGACGGTCGGGGTTTTTGGTTCCGCGCACACGTACGACGTCGAGGTCCGCCGGATGAGTACACCAATCGGTGGCGCCGATGAGCGCGGAGGGTCGGGTGAGAGCAATCGATTCGGTCAGCGAGGGGACGAGCGACACGATGCGCGTGACCGGCCGATTGAGCTTGACCGGGTGGCTCATGTCGTCCTTCATCGACGGCATGTATCCCATAGTTCGCGACACTACCGGACACCACAACTTGAACGCGTTCAAGTTGTGCGATAGTGTGAAGTTGAACGCGTTCAAATAGGAGGCAGCCGTGGTGGGTCGAGGAGTTGAAACGCGAGAGCGCCTGGTCGAGGTGGCGCTGCGGCTGTTTCGCGAAGATGGCTTCCAAGCGACGACGATGCGAAGGATCGCAACCCAGGCCGGTGTTTCGTTGGGCAATGCCTACTACTACTTCGACAGCAAGGACGACCTCGTTCACGAGTTGTATCTGAACGTTCAGCGGGAGCACTTGGACCGCGTGATGCCGCTGTTGCGCGAAGGTGCGCCACTCGCCGAGAACCTGCGCGTGGTGCTGCACACGGGGCTTGACGCTATCGCGCCCTACCACGGTTTCGGCACATCATTTGTCCAGATTGCCTTGCCAGCAAGCTCCCGAACCAGTCCGTTCTCCCCCGAATCGGCCGATGCGAGAGAGATGGCCGTCGACCTGATGCGGCAGGTTGTGGACGCTTCACATCCTCGGCCGTCAGCCGCACTGAGGGAGCGACTGCCGACCCTTCTGTGGGGCGCCTATCTGGGCATCACACTTCACTGGGTGATCGACTCATCGGCCGACCAGACTCGTACGCGAACTCTGGTTGACGGCATCGTGCCGGTTATCTCAAGAGCAGTTTCCTTGTCCCGTGTGCCGGTCGCTCGCGGGCTGGTCGATGACGTCGTCATGTTGATGGCAACCCTTGGCTCGAAGGAGGCCGAGACCCGATGAGCGCGGTCCGTTCGGTCGTGATCTCGGGGGCTTCGGGATACATCGGTCAACATGTGCGGCTCGCACTGGAAGCAGGCGGAGTCGAGGTACGCACGATTGGTCGTGGCGGATCGAGCGACGGCAACTGGGAAGATCCACAGAGTCTCGTCAATGTGCTCGAAGGTTCTGATCTTCTGGTCAACTTTGCGGGACGGTCCGTCAGTTGCCGCTACACCAAGCGCAACGCCGACGAGATCTTTTCCTCCCGCATCGAGACCACGGCGGCTTTGGGAAAAGCCTTGGCACAGCTGCGTACGCCGCCGAGTCTGTGGATCAATTCGAGCACCGGCACGATCTATCGCGATGCCCGCGACCGGGCGATGAGTGAGTCGACCGGCGAGATCGGAACCGGTTTTTCTGTCGCCGTTGCCCGCGCCTGGGAGTATGAACTCTTTGCGGCCCCTGCTCACGTGCGCAAGGTCGCATTCCGCATGTCCATCGTGCTTGGGGCGGGCGGCGGCGCGATCAATCCCTTCATCAACCTGGCCAGGATCGGCTTTGGTGGGTCGATGGGTCGCGGTGACCAGATGTTCAGCTGGGTCCACATCGACGATGTCGTCAGATCGATCGTCCACGTCTATGACAACCCGGGGATTTCCGGCCCAGTCAACGTTTCGGCGCCGTTGCCGGTGACCAATCAAGAGATGATGCGTGAGGTTCGGCAAGCGCTTGGCCGGCAGCGGGGTGTCCCGACTCCGGTCTGGATGCTGGAGTTCGGCGCCCGGGTGATCCGAACCGAAGCAGAACTGGTCCTCAAGAGTCGATGGCTCGAGTCGGAGGTTCTTGCAGAAACAGGATTTCGCTTCCAGTATCCGTCACTGCCCGGAGCGCTCAGTCAAATAGCGCAGCACACGCGGCGCGGGCTCCTGCCAGTCGCCCTCGGCTGACATCTTTCATCGACGACGGACGCCCATCACGCCGCAGATCGGGGCTGGCCACGAGTAGGCATCGGCCTGGATCGCCTCATCGATTCGTACGGCGATGTCCTCGGGGAAATTCTCGGGTCGTCGGGTGTCCATACCGACGTGGACGAGAGCAACCTCGAGGGTGCAGGCGAGCGCGTCGGTCGAACGGTTCACGAGGAAGGCCATGGCGTGCAACGCTTTGGCCGAACGCTCGAGCAGCCGCACGTGGACCGAGAGTTCCTGTCCCAGCAGCAATTCGGCGTAATAGCGGATGTGGTGCTCGGCCGTGAAGACCGTGAGCCGGCGATCGTCGATGTACGTCTGACCCAAACCCATGTCGTCGCAGCGCGCACCGATGCCCCGGGCACCCAAAGTCAGGTAGTGCGCGATGTTCATGTGCAGGTTCTCGTCGAGGTAATCCTGTGGGACTGACAACTTGGTCGTCGTCGGGATTTGGGAAACTTGCTCGACGGTGGGCATCGGGTTTGAAGAGGCACTCATATGTTCCGACGATACTGGCCCCCGCCTGTTGCCCGAGCCGCGGAGGCGAGCTCGGACCGTGCCGGGTTGTCCTGCCCCGTGTTTTGAAGGAGCATAAGTCCATGAAGACGTTGACGCTACCGAACGCAAACCTCGAAGTCTCGAACATCATCCTGGGGCTGATGAGGATCGCACCGCTCGCTGGCGACGACATCAAATCCTTGGTGGGAGCTTCCCGAGACGCAGGCATAAATTTCTTCGATCACGCCGACGTCTACGGCGGAGAGCCGCACGAATGCGAGAGACGGTTCGGCGACGCGGTGACATTTTCGGCCCGGGAACGTGCGACCATCGCGATCCAGTCGAAAGTCGGGATCCGATCAGGCTTCTGGGATTTCTCGAAGGAGCACATCCTGCGGTCCGTCGACGAATCGCTCGACGCATTGAAGACCGATTATCTCGACATCCTGTTGTTGCACCGCCCCGACGCCCTCGTTGAACCCGAAGAGGTCGCCGAGGCCTTCGACATCCTGCACGACGCGGGAAAAGTACTGAATTTCGGCGTCTCAAATCACACTCCGGGGCAGATTGAGCTTCTTAAGCGTTCGGTGAGCCAGCCACTCATCGTGAACCAAGTCCAATTGAGCATCACTCATGCGCCGCTGATCGCCGCAGGGGTCACTGCCAACATGGCGGGCCTGGACCAATCCATTGATCGGGACAACGGCATTCTCGACTACTGCCGGCTCAACGACATCACGCTCCAGGCGTGGTCGCCGTTCCAGAAGGGCTTCTTCGACGGTGTCTTCCTGGGTGATCGAGAGAACTACGCCGAGTTGAACGATGTGATCGAGCAGCTCGCGCGAACCTACGATGTTCCTCCCGCGGCCATCGCAGTGGCATGGATAACTCGCCATCCTGCACACATGCAGGTGGTGCTCGGAACAACGAATGTCGAGCACCTGCAAGAGTCGTCGGCGGGCTCTGACGTTCCACTCACTCGGGAGGAATGGTACCGGCTGTTCACCGCCGCCGGCCACATCCTGCCGTAGCCGAACCACTGATCGGAATCGACCGTCAGCCCTTGCCGATTTGCTTCATCGAAAACGCGGTCAGCGCACGACCGGCTCGCGGGAACACGCGCTTGAGCATCCAGCCGGGCACGACCTGGTAGCGAGGTGTGGGGATGATGATTCGTTGCCGGGTCACCGACCCTCGCGGCCAGGTCCAGACCGGCGTCGTGAACTTCTTCGAGGCGCTTCTGCAACGCGACATGCGGGAGTTCGACCTCACGCCGTTGATCGAGCTTGGGACTCTGGCCTTCGCTCTCGTCAGGCTCGGCGAGGAGTTCATGTACGCCGACGTGCAGGCATCTCGCGAGCCTGCCAT
>JACMOZ010000325.1 GCA_014377785.1 Aeromicrobium sp. | reverse complement strand
TGAGGTTGTCGCTCGGAGCGGAACTAATCACGTCACGCCCTGTCTGCCAGCCCACCTCGAAGTCGCGCCGCCAGCCGGGCTGATTCAACGCCGAACTGGGTGCGTCAATCGAGCCGTAGGTCGCTGAGGGGATTGCGGCAGTCGGTACGACTGCAGCGGAGGTACCTCCGACTGCGGTGACATTGGGGCTGTCGGCGTAGAAGTCGACGGCAGGTGTTCCAAACGTGCTGGTCTCATCGCCGTTATCTCCGCTAGATACATAGACACCGATGCCGGTAGCGACCGCTTGAATGAAAGTGCCGTTGAGGCTGTTGATGAAGCCTCGCGGCACGTTCTCGCCCGAGAACCCGTAACTGATCGAGATGATATTCGACAGGTGCTTATCGACGATGTGGTTAATGCTCGCGTCAAAATCCTGATTGGCGTTGGATGAGCCGACAAAAAGAAGATTTGCCCCTGGAGCGGTGGTGTGGATCGCTTCCGCGTCGAGGGTCTCTTCGCCGTAAAAGTCCCCTGGTACCTGCTTCGGGGTATCCGGATGCCGGTAAACGCCTGGTGCGACTACTTCCGTGATCGAGGGCGCCGGTAAATTATGCAGCGTGCTGTACCGAGAAACGTCATTCTGGAGGGTGGGGCTAGCGTTGGCGCCGACGAACGCGACGGTTTGTCCACTGCCATCCGCTGCGACGGTGTCGAGGCCATACAAACCACGAACCTGAGCTGGGGTGTAGCCGCAGGGCGCTAACGGTTTGCTGGCCGAGCCGTACGCGGGAGCGCTGAGCGTGGCGACAGTCTTCTCGCTAAACCACAGAGAGCACGGCTGCCCGGCCCGGAACCCGACGCCGGGAGAGCCATGGCTCTGGCTCGGCCCGTTGCCAGCGGTATTTGTCGCAGACATCAACTCGGAACTTTGATCCAGTCCGACCACGCCCTGCACTATGCCGGCCAGAGCCGAAGGAATTGAGACGTCAGATTCCGGAGCTCGGAGAGTTTTTCCGGATATAGCGAACTCGCCGAGCCGCACGCTGAAAGCGGTCTGCGCCTGCGCTACGGTCCCCTCCGCGGCGACAAAACGGTTGTTGCCGGGCGTGTTGACCATTGAGAATCCGGCATTCCGAAGAAATTGCTGCACTGCCGTGACACTCGACTGAGTCGGTGAGAACTGCAGTCTGAACTGCGCCGGAGTTAAAAAGTGGCGATAGCTGGCCGACCCTGGAGTGGACACCGCCTGGGCCGCCTGCTGGGCGGCAGCTTCGTCCCGCCAAGTGAGGTAGACGCGGATGTTTACATAATCGGACCCGGGGGCAGAGGACCGAAGCGCCTGAGAAGTCGCCCAAGCCGGCTGGCCGCCCGGAAGCACAGTCCGACCCCCCTCCGTACCGGCGGCCGAAACCCCCGCAGTAAGGGAGACCGAGGCCAGGGCAGCACAAGTCGTGAGGCTTGCGATGGTCAAGTAGCGCGCAACTTTGAGCATTTCAGCCCCTTCATGACAGCGGGCGGCGTTCAACCAAACGCCTTACAAAGCCAAACACGGGACGCTGCCCTAGGCAATACGCAAATACACAACGGAAACGTGCACGGAGTTGGTTATTTCCCAAAGAAGACCCACCACGTGTTTGGCGAAATTCGCTCTCAATTCATCTGGTCAAACATACTTCTGGACACCCACGTGCCCGCCCGCACGTCGGCGCGACGGGTTCACCCAGCTTGATGACTGACCGGAGCTTGGCAGCTTGTATAGAAAGTGACGATCCACCAGATCGATTTGGTACCCGCTCCGCACAAGTAATCCCGCAAGTCACAGACGAGTCCGCGGTCGCTTACTGCTGAATTCAAAAACGAAATTTGTTTGACCCCAACCGAGGCCGCGCATGTGAAAGGAATTTATCATCGTGGAAAAATCTAAATTCACGCACAGTCGCTCACTTTCTACCCCGAACGAGCCCACCGCATCGGCCAAGGTCAAAGGCCGGCGATCGACCATCCTGGAACAGCGGGATGATCGATAAAAACGTTCACCCTCCGCGCAAAAGACCTCACCAAGGCGCAGGTTCCGTTCTTCTCGGTCAAAAGCACCGGACGCATCGGCTGACCGCGGCGCGATCAGAAATGTGCTGCTCGCAGCTCGAAAATAACGTGCGATTACCGGTGTCGGAGGCTCCTCGCCGCTAATGCGACCCGCTGCGACTCGACCACCTCACCCGTGACCACCAACACCCCACAGCGATTGTTCTGGTCTGACGCCAGAAGTGTGGGCGACAGCACCACACCGACCGACCGCCACAAAAGGACACCTTTCCCACACATCTCCAGGGAAGGAAGTGAAACACGCCAACATCAGGTTCCAAGACGCGTCAGGGATGTTCACGATGCCCAAGACACTGTGGTGCTGACACCCGAAAAGCGCATACTTAACGAGTGCTCAATAAAGCAAAAATGGCGGCTGTCCCGGGGCATCACGACCACCCACACATGCACTGGTGGTCTTCCCTCGCAGTATCCGCGGTCGTGATAATTATTTTGTTGTTGGGATGGATGTTGCTCGGGATCGGAGCGGGGTACTCCTTAGGGGATGTTTTCTCCCCGAAATGGTGAAATTCCGTTACCCCTGATCACCGGTGCCGTTGACCATCGCAATCCGTCCGATACTTCTGACCCTGCATCATTTTTCGGTTGATTCACGAGCGCGGGCAAACCCACCCGCTCCTGACCCGCTGGGAACCGGAAATAATATGATCCCCAATACCAAGAAGAGCCCGGCCGCACCACGGGCTCTGCCTTCGGCAGGATTTATGGTGCGGCCGAGCCGGCCCCAATGGGCGCTGGGGGCGAGCGGCTGACGATCTTCGCCGAAGTCACATCAGGTCGTATGTTGCCGGTAATGCTGGCAAAGGTCAACGTCGACGACTCAGCAAACTAGCGCGACGTGACTGGGAATTGCACGACGACGACCTGGCTAAGGAACAGAGTGGTGCGGTTCCGCAGTTGTTTTACGGGTCGGCTGACGAGTTCGCTCGCGAGTGCGTCCGGTGAACCTACGGGCGGCGGGTGGGTCCGGTGAATGCGAGTTTCCGGTGGGCGGCGGACCGGTGGCACTACCCCGAAGCCCTCGCCCGCATCGACGCCCACTGGCGCGCCTGGGAACATTTGCGTCTGGACCCGGCCACCGGATCCTGCATCTGGTGGCGCGACCATACCGACCACCAGATCAGCGTGCTGATGAGTACGGATGGGCCCTTCGCGAAATCCGCGGATACGAACACGGCCGGTGAACCGCTCCCGCACACGGCACCACCCGAGGGCCTGTTCCCGGACATGAGGGAGACTTATCAGCATGAGTAGCGACATAGTTGACCTTCCTCCCGCCTAGGGCGAGATGCTGACACGTCTGAAAGAGCAGGTTCGATCGGCGCAGCTGCGAGCCCAACGAACCGTCAACTCGTAACTGATCGAGCTGTGTTGGACGATCGGCAACGAAATCCTCCGTCAACAGAACGGGCAGGCGTGAGGCAGCGGCGGCGTCGGTCAACTCGCGGACGACCTCCGTTTGGAGTTTCCAACGATGACTGGCCTGTCACGGCGGAACCTGCTACACATGGGGGCCTTTGCCTCCAGATGGAGTGACGTCTCAAAAGTCCCACAGCCAGTAGCACTTTTGCCGTGGGGCCACATCCGCATCCTCATCGACAAACTCGACACTCAGGCGCACCGCAACCGGTACGCCGCATCCGCGGTCGAACATGGCTGGTCCCGCCAGGTTCTGCTGAACCACATCAAGAATCGCACCCTCGACGACACCGGGGCCGCCGAACGAAACTTCAAGCAAGCGCTAACGGACCGGATCGCCCAGATCCTGGCAGAACTCGGCGCAGGATTTGATCTTGTTGGGCGGCAGGTGCATTTCAAAATCGATAGTGCTGATTTCTCCATCGACCGTCTCTTTTTCTCTGTCACCCAACTTCGGTACATCGTCAGCGAGCTGAAGAAAGGCGCCTTCGAGCCCGGACTCATCGGCCAACGCGGTTCCTACATTGCCTTGGTCCACCACCTGCTGCGGAAAGATGCGCGCAACCCAACCATTGGAATTCTGATCTGCGGAGACAGAAGCGGTCAAGTAGTCCACCACGCCCTCAACCGAGTGGATGCGGCGCTGACCACATCGACATGCACCTGCGACTCACCGCCTCAGAGGAGCAGAAATCACTCCCCGGTAAATAACAGCTGATCGACACCAACGGAATGGACTGACGTGACGGCACCCCGTCCTATTCCGCAAGAGGGGGAATCTCGCCTCATCTCCTCCTACGGAATTCCATAAACGTGGGAAATCGACACTTCGCTGTTTGGCGAATCGCCTCGACCACGGGCAAGTACAGCCCAGCCCGTCGCTTGAGTCGCCGCCTGACATGGGAAGGTTTCGTGCAGGCTTCGATTTGGGCGCTGCCGAGGACCCGCTTGACACGGCGCTGCGCGGCGGTCACGCCGAATATCTGATTCAATGACGGCCGGCGGTAACGGAACAGCTTCATGAGGTGATTGCTCATTATCGTGTCGCAGCCCCCGCGATCGGCAGTAGCGCCGCTCCTGGCGCAATCTCAGGCCGAGGAACACCTTCCGCTTCAGCCGAATGAGGGAATCAGTCGAACATTCCCGTGCGCGGGTTGAACCCAGGAATATATTCGGGTTCCGGCAAGGGACGCTCAAAGGTTGTTTTGGGCGACATTCCCGGTGGCGAAGCAGGGATGGTCGTTTCTGAAACGTTGAGAGGGAGGACGTCGACGTGGCTTGTATTCATTGGAGGTCCATCTGCGGTGGAAGGTGAATAGCGAAAAGGTGGCAATTCGATGCAGTGAATCGCTGCACTCGCCCCCCGCAAGCCCCTCCATCAGATTAAACCCGCAGGAACGAAACACCAAGAAAAATTTTGAGCATACCCCGCGTTTGTATCACCCAGCTTTTGGGCATCAGCATGCTCGGTCGTCGCGATTTTTGTCCCCCACCCCTCGGGATAGGACGTGGTGCCGATGACCAACGTGACTTCTTGAGCGCTGAGTTGACGTGCCGTTGCGCCTCGAACTGGGCGGTTTGCGCAAGGTGGCCCCTTTTTCTCTCAGGCGAGATGAGAAAAGCAACGCTGTGATAAAGGGTGTGTCAGGGGTGAGGTCGGCGGGCTTCGGGATCAACACAAAGTTTCAATGACCGGCCGCCGTGGATGTTCGGATCGGTGGCGGGGCGGGGATGCGCGTTCGAAGCAACGCTCTTGAGGTAAACGGTCTGGGCGGTCTAAAAAAATATGGTGGTGACTTTGGGGTTGCAGTGGTAGTTCTTTGGTCATGACTGAGGCACGGAACGACCATGACCCTGTTGCTCTTCGCCCGTTGCGAGGTAGTGATCGTCCTGCTGCCCCGGGGGTTACAGCCGGGACAGCCCTTGACCCGGCTACCTCGATTGAGGTGACGCTGATTCTGCGGCGGATCACTGACGTAGCGCCGGAGGCGTTAGTTACCCGCATGGAGGGCGAGGATTTTGCGGCACGACACGGTGCTGATCCGGCAGATGTTGCTTTGGTGGTTGCGACCCTTGAAGGGCTCGGCGCGCAGGTCATCGAAACGAACGCGGCCGAGCGGCGGGTACGGATTTCAGGTTCGGTGACAGCTCTGTCGCGCATATTCGGCACAACCTTGGAAGGGGTTACAAGTGACGCCCCGGATGGCCGGCAGGTCTCACACCGGCATCGCACCGGTGGGCTGAGTGTCCCCGCCGCATTGGATGGTGTTGTTACCGCAGTGTTGGGTTTGGACGACCGGCCCCAGTCCCGCACCCAGTTTCGGATATTCACCCCCGAGGTAGCGACCACCAGTTACACCCCCCTCGATTTAGGCCGAATTTACCGGTTTCCGGAGGGCACGGATGGCACCGGGCAGACCATCGCGATCATTGAACTGGGTGGCGGGTTTGCCCAAACGGATCTGGATGAATATTTTGGTGGGCTCAAAATGGTGGGCCCGACCGTCACGGCGGTCGGCGTGGATGGCGGGATGAATATCCCCGGCAAAGACCCCAATGGGGCCGATGGTGAGGTTCTTCTTGATATTGAGGTGGTCGGCGCGCTCGCTCCCGGAGCGAACCTGGTGGTCTATTTCGCCCCGAACACGGACGCGGGATTCATCGATGCGCTCAGCCAGGCCGCGCACGCTACCCCGACTCCTGCCGCGATCAGCATCTCGTGGGGCCAGAGCGAGGACGCGTGGACACCGCAAGCACGCACCGCGTTAGATCAGGCCCTCGTGGATGCTGCCGCTTTGGGTGTGACCGTTACTGTCGCGTCGGGCGATAACGGCAGCTCCGATAGCGGTACCGGCACGTCGACGCACGCCGATTTTCCGGCGTCTAGCCCGCATGCGTTGGCCTGCGGTGGGACCCGGCTTGACGCCGACCCGGTAAGCGGTGTTGTTGCGTCAGAAATTGTGTGGAACAACGGTCTCGGGCACGGTGCAACCGGTGGTGGGATAAGCGACGTCTTCGCTCTTCCTATCTGGCAGGCCACGGTCGGGGTACCAACTCGTTCCGGTAGAAGCGGCCGCGGGGTCCCGGATGTTGCAGCGGTCGCTGACCCACAAACCGGTTACCGGGTGCGAGTAGATGGAACAGATTTGGTGATCGGCGGCACCAGCGCCGTCGCCCCTCTCTGGGCAGCTTTGATCGCCCGATTGGTGCAGGCCACCGGATCCCCTCTCGGTCTGATTCAACCAGCGCTGTATGCCGGCGCCAGACTCGGCAAGCAGGC
>JACMOZ010000324.1 GCA_014377785.1 Aeromicrobium sp. | reverse complement strand
GCCCTTACCGGGTAGTGAGGTGGGCGCCGGATCCCGCAGACCGCCGGCTGTTTGAATACTTCCGAAGCTTGGAAATGGCAGACATGGCGGTCACCTTCATCGACGGCGAACCGAACACCGGCCGCACCACCCTTTCCTTTGACCGCAGCCCCGACTGGGGGAGGTTCGAACGATGGTTCTGGTCTCAGGCTTCGGAACGGCTGATCCGCGAATCACTCCCCAGCTGGGCGTACAAAGAACGCCTCGCCCAACGAGGTAACGCCGGTCACGTTCCGCTGAGTGTGTAAATTCCGGTCTTCGTGCGGGTCAGTAGTTGAGGAAGCGCAGGATCTCCGCGACCTCGCCGCCAACGTCCAGCACGACTCAGAGGTGTCGTGGGAGTCCGCCGAGGGGCGCGAGCTGCACCTCGAAGGCATCAAGGCCCGCCCCGACCAGGCCGCCGCCGCGACCGCAGGGAAGCAGGCCGACGTCGACCAGGCACGTTACCCGCGCGAGGCCGTGCAGGGTGGCCGCAAGGGCAAGTCGCCGCGTACTCAAGTCCCCGCGTCGACGCCGGATCGTCAGACCCCCCGCGACGGCCGATGACGTTTGCGGGCGGACCGCCGACCGCGGGGGAGTGGGGCGCCCTCCTGTCGGCGCCCACGATCCCCGTGCGCGAGCTCGCGCGTGCACAGCTGCTCGACGAGTCCGGCGTGTACCTCTGGCGGCACGAGGGTCAAGCCGTCTACGTCGGCATGGCAACAGGCCTGCGCAGCCGCGCGTGGAGCAAGCACCTGGGTGCCGGCGTCAGCATTGCCGGGTCGTCGCTACGCCGGAACGTGTGCGAGCTGCTGTTCGGCATCCCGCCGTACGTCACCGGCGGGCCGACCAAGCAGAAGATGACCGAAGAGCAGGCCGCCGCGATTCGCCGCTGGCTTCTCGCGTGTGAACTTTCCTGGCTACCATGCGCCATGGGGCACGAGGCTGACCAGCTCGAGCGACGTCTACGCGGTATTTTCCTGCCGCCGTTCAACCGCGTCTAGGACGTTGCAACTCGCCCCTCCAACCGGGTCTGAAGCTCCAAGGCAGGCACCGAGGGCCACTGCCCGCGCTTGTTTGTGACCAGCACCGTTCTGCAGATCTATGCTCCGAGCGGGACGTTTCCGCCACCGGATAGCAAATTTCGCTATCTTTAGGTGATGCACGCTCGAGAGTAGCGCTCGAAGTCACCGTGCTTCCCCGTCGGTGGACCTCTGGAGGTATCCGTTTGAACCGAGGCACAGTTGAGCATTCGAAGGCGACCCAGCGCGCGTACGCAAGTGATATTCGCGACATCGAAGGATGGTGTGCTGAAAGGGCGATCGCGGCCGGCGTGCCTGGCCTCGACGAACGACAGCTTTTTGCATATCTCGTTGATCTTGTTCGCAAAGGGCGGAGCCCCGCGACAGTTCGTCGCCGGCTGACGGCGCTGCGAAGCGTCGCGTTGACAGGAGGCAGAGAGAGTTCGTCGGGGAAGCTGCCGTTGAGTGAGCAGCAACTCTTCGAGGTAGAGAGGCGAGTACTCGCTGGAGAGAAGAGCCGAACGGGTGTGCTCGTTATCTGCGACGATCCAATTGTCCGAGCCGGCCTAAGGGCGGTTCTCTCCGAGGCTGGAGTCCTGTGTTGGTCAGATACGGTCGACAACATCGACAAGGCGACCATCACAGCATGGGATTATGTGATCATTTGGGGCACCGCGGCCGAAGGTATTGACCTCCACTGGGCGCTCGGGCAAGTGCGTGGCCTCGGTCCGGAAATCACTAACCGAGTGCCGTTTCTGACCGTTTTCAACTCGGAGTTGTCGCTTGTAGCTCGCCTCAGATTCGCAGAAGCCGGTGCTCGCTATGCCATTCCACACGCATGGCTTGCGACCAATATCCATCGCCTATCGGTGTTGCTAGCTACAGCGGAGATCCCTCAACGGTTCCACTTGGAAACACCCCTAGCGTTGCGACAGAAACTCGGGCTTAATCTCAGCGGCGAACTGGCCGCATTACTTGAGGCTGCGGCGAGTCTGCCCTCCAGCGTCTGGGTGGGAGGCTCTCCCCAGAGAGAGCTTCAGATTGCACGGAACGAGATCCGGAACCTGAGGCGCATCGCGCTGACGGAGGCCGGCGTCCCGGCCCCTCCGTTCAGCAAGTACGCGACATCGATGCGGACTCCGCCATCAACTCCGGAATGGAGCACGGTGCGAAGCATCGTGAGGGATGCCTTCGGCATTAACGAGACCGACGCCTAGCACAAAAATGCTTGTCAACACAATAGTGATGCGTTGGCTGACGGGTTGCTCATAGCTTCTACATGAGCCGAGAACGCGGCTCCTATCCCGAGACCTTGGAGTTAGCAAATGGACGCAGGCAGCGCCTTTATTTTGATCCTTATCCTGCTCATCGTGGGCCTCCTGGTCCTCGCCTTTTGGATGAACGGCTCCGCCAAGCGTCAGGACGAGACGCAGGTCAAGCTCAGCCCTGCCCGAGTGGCGGATGTCGTGGACGATGCATTTGGGTCAGTGTTCTGGAAAGACGTTTCGGGCCCAGGCGATCTTAACAAGCGTCGTCGAACCATAAACGACAGCGGGCCGATCATCTCTGTGGACATCAATCAGCTCGAAAACGGTGCATCCCATGTCGCGGTGTGGATGTCTCATTGGACCAAAAAGGGTCCAGCCATTTTGGGGGCAGACCAAGTGATGCGGCAGAAGAAGAAGGTTCTACGCCGCCTTGAGCAGGCGTAGAGGCGAGTCGCTCACCATGGCTAGAGCAATAGGAATCGACCTCGGCACTACTTACTGCGCTGTCGCCGTACTGCGCGAGACGGGCGAGCCCGAAATTCTGCCCAACCGCGACGGAGAGGACATCACCCCCTCCGTCGTGCTGTTTCAAGAGTTCGGCGGCAGCGACGAGCCGCTTGTGGGGACGATGGCCAAGCACTCGGCGGCGAGTTCCCCCGATGATGTCGTGCAATTCGTCAAGCGCAACATGGGCGATCCGTCCTGGCGCTTTGACTCCTCGGGCGGTGCTAGCTACACGGCAGAAGAGGTATCGGCGATCATCCTGAAGCGGCTCAAAGAGGACGCCGAACTAGCGTTGGGTGAGCCTGTCCACGACGCCGTGATCACCGTCCCGGCCTACTTCGATGACGCCCGCCGCACGGCAACTAAACACGCCGGAAAGATCGCGGGACTCAACGTCTTGCGAGTTCTGAATGAGCCCACCGCGGCAGCCCTGTCGTTCGGTCTCGATACTTCAGCCGAGGGGATCGTGCTGGTCTACGACCTCGGCGGCGGGACGTTCGATGTGACGCTCATGCGCATACAGAACGGCGAGTTCGATGTGTTGGGTACGGACGGAGACCGCAACCTCGGCGGTTTTGACTTCGACAACCGTCTTATCGAGTACTTGGCGGAGAAGGTTCAATCGCAAGGCGGGGCCGATCTTCTTGGCGACACTAGCCAGGTCGCCGTTTTGCGCGAGAAAGCCGAAATGGCTAAACGGAGCCTCACAACGGTGGCGACCACAACCGTGCACATCTCTGCCGACGGCAAGCCCTATCGAGTCCCGGTCGAACGGAGCGAGTTCGAGCGGATCACGGCCGACCTCCTTCGCCGCACCGAAGACCTGACGGAGATGGTGCTCGAGGATGCTGGAGTCACGTGGGGTCAGGTGGACCATCTCCTCCTAGTCGGTGGTTCCACCCGCATGCCGATGGTCCGAGGACTGGTCGAACGGCTTGCGGGTCGCCCAGCCGACCGGTCAGTGCACCCAGATGAAGCCGTTGCCCTCGGTGCCGCGATCCAAGCGGCGGTCGAACAGTCGAGCTCTATTGGGGAGCAGCTTGATCTGTACGAAGGGCAACCGCTGGTAGTCGCGGACGTGACGTCTCAGGCGTTGGGGGTGATCACCGTCGCCGACGATCTACGGACTCAGGTCAATACGATCGTGATTCCTCGCAACAGTAAAATCCCCGCCAAACTCAGCGAAGATTTGCTGACGATCCGGGACAACCAGACAGCGTTGCATGTCGAAGTGACCCAGGGCGACGACACCGATCCGCAGTATGTGGTCGTTGTCGGGGACAAGACACTACCCCTGCCGCCCTATCCCAAGGGCGCCCCTATTCGTGTCATCTACGCCTACGACATCGATCAGACCATCTTCGTGGAGGTCATTGACCTGACAACGAACAACTCACTCGGCACCTTCGAGGTAGACCGGCTCGCAAACCTAAACGATGACCAGCTGAACGCCGCCACAGCAAAAGTGTCGAAGCTCTCAGTCCTCTAGTCCTTGATCCCAAGCAGCCCAGAACGAGAGGTATTCCACGATGACTTTTATCAACTATTACGAAGTCCTAGAACTGGACAAGAACTCCAACGCCGAGGCGATCAAGGAGGCCGTTCGTAAGCAGCGTCGCGAGTGGCGCAATCGGCAAGGCCACCCGAAAGCGGAGACCCGCGCGTTGGCCGAAAAGATGACGCAACACATCTCGGACGCCGAAGCGACACTGCTCGATAGCGCCAAGCGGGCCGACTACGATCGCCAACTTGCGGCTCAGGCCAGTGTGCCTGTCCAACAGCCGAGCGCTGGGCCCGGCGGCAGGGACTGGGTAGAGATAGCCAGGCAGTACCTGGACTCGGGAAATGCGTCTCAAGCGAACTACGCCGCCCGTGAGGCTACGACTCAGCAGTCGGAGAACCCGGACGCCTGGTATGTCCGAGGCATGTCGTCTCACATTCTCAGCAACTACGCGGACGCCGACTTCGAACTTGGGGAGGCCATCCGGTTGAACCCCAATGACCCCACGTACCACTGCGAGATGGGCGACCTTTACAGTTCAGCCGATCAAGCTCCCCGAGCGCAGCAGGCATACCAGCGGGCGAGTGATCTCGACCCGAGCAACTTGTTCTACCAAGTCGGTGTCGCCTCAACCCTCACAGCCCAGGGGCACGCCGGGCAGGCGGTGCCCATCCTGAAGAAAGCCGTCGACGCCAATCCCGACAACGACCTATTTATCTTTCACTACGCGATCGCAGCGCTTGATTCAACAACCGATCAGTGGTCGCAGTTTGCGGACGGGAGCAGTTCGATCACCAACGACGCGCAGCTAGCGCTGACGCGCACCAACCTTCGAACCGTCGAAGCTCTCCGGGTCAGCGACCCCGAACTCAAAGAGCATATCGACGAGATCTCACGCATGGCCGACAAGGCAGAAAGGGTGAAGTGGTTCGGGTCGGACAACATTCTTGGCTACCTGGGCGGGCTCGCGGTCACATTCGTGGGCGTGCTGATCTGCTTCGGAATCGCCTCCGGGGGTAACGGCGGCGCAGGGTTCGTCGGCTTCCTCTTCCTTGTCGCGCTCGTCCTCATTCCGGTGATCTTCGTGAGGCGACACCGGATGCCCGGATGGAAATGGGAACAGAAGCACGTTCCGGCCTTCGTCCGCCAGAGTGGGCTGCAACAAGTAGGAGGTCAGTAGATGTCCGACGAACTCCCGGCGGACCCAACTGACGTCCCGACCATTCTGGGAGAATTGCGCACGGAAGTCGGCCAGCTTCGCGACCTCTTCGCCCGCAGGCTCATGGACGACAAGGCACGCAACAGCCTCTACGAGAGCGTGCAGGAACAAGCCAGAGCGGCCCAGGAACTGCTCAAATACCGGGCTTTCGAGACGTTGTTCCGAGAGGCGCTGCTCGCGATCGATCGGCTTCAGAGCGAGCCGGCAACCCCCGAGCTTATCGAGTCGGCCATCGACGAGCTCCTTGAAGTGTTCGGACGACGCAGCCTGCTGCCGATTGATGACTCGGGCGCTTTCGACCCTCGTTATCACGAGGTGGTTGCCACGATCCCGGCAAGCATCCAGGCACCGTCAGGAATGATCGTCGCGGTGCATCGCACTGGGTATCTTCTCGATGATCGCCTTCTCCGTCCCGCACAGGTGACAATCGCTGTCGCCGCATCCGAGGAACCAATACCTTTTGATGCCCAGCAAACTTGAGGATGCTGCGGAGGCGTTGAAGCGGGCCCACGCGCGCGCGCTGGGCGCTCTTGATTCGGGGATCACCTCCCGCGACGCAACGCTTACGACGGTCCGGCGTGCGCGACAAAGCGAATATGAGAAGCAAGTTGCTATCGCGCGAAACCGAGCCGCACAGCAGGTAATTGAGCACGCCCTCGCAGCCCGGGACTCCATGACCGCTTTGGTTCGCCCTCCGGACGACCCATTGTCAGCTGCCGACTACATCAGCTTGGGCTCACTGTCATTGCCCGGAAGTCAAGCTGGTGTGAACGAAACGGTCACCGCGCCCCTGATCCTTCCGCTGATCGGTCGCTCCAATCTGATCATCGATGCCACTCCCCAGCCGGGCGCAAAACTTATCCAGCAGGCAGTCTGGCAGGCCTTCAGCCACACCGCGCCCGCTCAGCTGGACGTGATCGGCTTTGACCCTCTCCTTTCGGGGGCGCTGGCCCCATTTTCCGGGGTCAAAGCTGCCGTCGAGGGAGCTTTGGAAGTTGTCAGTCGCCCGGCGGAACTCGAGCAGATCATTGAGCGACTGGTCACAGATGTACAGCGAGTCAATGACACGCTCCGGGGTTTGAGCGACACACTGCTCGACTTCCGGACGCAGTCCCCACACCCCGTCGAACGCCTCCAACTCGTGGTCCTGCTGAACTACCCGCAGGGCGTTGATGAGCAAACCCACCGTCAAGTGCTCGCTCTCGCGAAAGTTGGCCCGGCCGCCGGAATATCGTTCCTCTTCTTCACCAACCCCGAAGGAGTCGACATTCCGGAATGGTGGGATCGGCACGACGTCGAAGCCCTGGGTAACCGGCTTGTGCTGCGATCCGGCGCGTTCCGCTGGATCTCACATCCAGAGTTCACGGTCGTGATTCCGCAACTCGATCCGGCGGCTCTAGGACGCGACATCGATCAGCTGACCACACGGCTTGCGTCCGCATCCGCACCCAAGGTGCCGTTCACCACGGTTCAGCCGCTTGACGCTCAATGGCGCCAGTCCAGCGCCGACGGCGTCACCTTCGCAATAGGCATGATCGGACCAAAAATTGTCGAGGTGACCCTCGGCGACGAACGTGGGCAACGTCACAATGTCCTCATAACCGGCGCAGTCGGTCAGGGGAAGTCCAACCTTCTCAAGGTCATCATCCATAGCCTCGCTCAGCGCTACTCACCCGAGGAGCTCGACCTCTACCTTCTCGACTTCAAAGAGGGAGTCACTCTTTTCCCGTTCGCGCCCACGCCCGGATCGCCGGACTACCTACCGCATGCGCGAGTCTTGGGGTTGGAGAGTGACCGCGACTTCGGGCTTTCTGTGCTGCGGCATATTGAGAACGAATTCACCCGTCGCGCGAAGCTCTTCCGACCCTATGGCGACAACATCGCCAAGTACCGCGCCGCCGTACCAGACGCTCACATGCCCCGCATAGTCGTCATCGTCGACGAGTTCCACATGCTCTTAGACCCTCCGGACAAGACCGCAGAAGATGCCGCCCAGTTACTTGAGGCCCTCGCGCGACGCGGCCGTTCCTATGGTGTTCACATTATCTTGGCGTCCCAGACCATCTCAGGGATCGCCGCTCTCATGACCCGCGAGAACGGCATCTTTGCTCAATTCCCCATACGACTCGCGTTGAAGAATGCCGTCGCCGAGTCCTACGCGACCCTCAGCCAGGGTAACGACGCTGCTGCTCGCCTGCGGATGCGCGGCGAAGCTATCCTCAACCTCGACTACGGTGCTAACGATGCCAACCAGCAGGTAGTCGTGGCAGCCGCAGAAGACGACGAACTCAGCCGCCTGCGTATCGGCTGGTGGAACACCGCCCGGGCCACGAGTCCTTCCCCCATCGTCTTCGACGGGGGGAAGCTCATCCGACCATCCGCCGCGATCGAGGCGATCCGGCGATACAGGCGACGAGTTGTGACGCAGGGCGCAGCACCCGCTGCGGTTCTCGGCTTCCCTATCGACGTTTCCGGCGAGCCGCTGGCGATCTCGCTGGCGACGGAGCCGGGGCGAAACGTGGCAATCCTCGGCGCCGGCGAAAAGACTGGAAACGTCGACACGGGGGATGAGGCAGCAAATAACGCGATCGGCGTTCTCCAAGCGGCTGCCGTCTCGCTTGCGCTCCAACACCCCGATGGCGATGCCGAGTTCATCTGTCTCGATTTCCTTGATGACGTGACCTCACGCCGGAACGGACACCAGGACTGGCTTAACTTAATGGAGCGTTTAGGGTTTCCTGTTCGTCGGGTATTCAAGAACGACCTGGCCGACTATCTCAAGACTGTCGCAGACGAGCTGCCGGACCTAGACGACTCAAGTCCGGCTCGCTATCTTCTCGGATTTGCGATGGACCGAGCAGGCAACCTTGAGACGGCCGACATGTTCGCCCACAAACCCGTTGACGACCTGCAGACCATCCTGCGCGACGGACCGATCAAGTCAACGCATCTCATCGGCTGGTGGTCCAACGCAGCCACCTTCAAATCACAGCTTGGATTCGGCGGCGACGGCTACGTCGAAGCGCTGCTTATGCTGAGGCTCGACCAATCAGCAGTCCAAGACCTTCTCGGACCTTTCGTCACATGGTCAGTGCGCGAAAACCGCGGCCTCGTGTCCGACAGCACGCAGCTGGCCGAGCCGGTCACGATCGTTCCCTTCGCCCCGCTTGAGGGCCGCGATCCTTCCGCGTTCCTCAGCGCGGATTGGGGAATGTGATGGCGAAACAAAGCCCCGAGGTCTATTCCCGGTACGAGTCGGCCCTGGCGGCCCTCACGTCCATTCCCGGTCAACTCGTGAAAGATCTGGATCAGGCCGAACGCAACTGGGAGAAGCAACTGACCGCCGCCGCCGCTGAAGCCCGCGGCGAAACCGAACGCCTAGCGAAGCTGCGGCGCACCATCTCATCTCGCTACGAAACGATCGCCAAGACACTCACGGAAAGTGGCGTACTCGTCCCAACGCAAGTTCGCCCCGAAGCCAACCAGAGTAGCGAATCCGCGAGCCTGGCCGCCGCGCTCAAAGCCCAGTCGAAGGCCGAAGCCGATGTCGAGGCCGAGCTTCACGCCTCCCAAACTTCGGCGCAACGTGAGAAGGCGACAGAGGCGAGTCGACGGGCATCTGGACACCAAGCCGCTGAAGCCCTCAAACGCCGACAAGAACAAGTTCGGCGTGCCCGCGAACAAGCGGCTGCAGAAGAGGAACGCGAGCGCATTGCCGCAGCCGCAAAAGCGCGGCGACGGAAGATCCTGATCAGCGCGGGGGTCGTGGCAATTCTCGCCGCCGCAGCAATCGCCGCCATTCTGTGGCTCAATCACTAGCCCACAACGCAAGGAGCAATAAACATGTCACAACTGTCAGCCGTCAAGCAGCAACTCACGACCATCGGAAACGATGCCAAGACAACGGCAGCGGGACTCGCCGGCTTCAAGTCCAAATTCTCTCAAGCGGTCAACCAAGTGCAGGCCACGATCGGTGGCACAGCCCAGGGTGTTGACAAGGACATGATCCAGACCCTCCAAGCCGCCGAGAAACAAGTCGACGCCGCGATCGCCGCACTCCAACAGGCATCACAGGCGGCAAGCAAGTTCGCGGCGTCCCTCTAGTTGGCCGAAACCATGGTGGCAGCGACGACGCACTATGAGGTTCTCGGGCTGAACCTGCAGGCGACAAGCGATCAAGTCAGAAAGGCCGCGCGGGACCATCGGTCGCGATGGGCAAAGCTTCAATCGCATCCCGTGCTTGAACGACAGCACGAGGCACAGCTGATGTTACGTGCGATCGCGGAGGCGGAACGAACCCTCCTCGATGCCGAAGCTAGGCGCTCATATGATGGCGGGCTTCACCCCCAAGATGGGGGCGGGCTAGATTCCGCCGAGTACAAATTCCCGGGCGGAGCCATCTCGGCGAAACTCATTGATGGGCGACCACTCGTCGATGTGGACGTCGTCGTCGCGGCGAGCAAGGTAACGAGCTTGCAGACGTTGCTTCCCTTCTTCGACACCATGATGTCGAAGAAGCGAAGTCTCTTGCTCGTTGTACCTGATGTGGATGATGAAGTTGTAGCAACGTTCATCGTGAATCACACTCGCGAGATAGCTCAGATGGTCGTTGTGGTCGCTCCTGGGTTTGGTCGAAACAAGGAGGGACTCCTGCGCGATCTCTCCGTTGTGGTGGGGGCAGAGGACCGATCCGCAGGATTCTCCAACCGCGGGGCGGCGGAAGAGTTCACGTCATTTTGGATCGGTCATGCCGCGCAAGCGACAGTCGCAGATACGGAGGTCGTGATAACTCACGGTGCCGGCAGCCGCCGAAACGTGGAGTCGTACTTTCGTGAGCTCGTCGACGGGACGCCAGAGTCAGGGACAACGGATCCGGTCGATTGGCTGGGAGCACCCGGACTCCGGGACCGAATCGCTCGTATCGAGCGCTACTTGCAGAGCGCCTAGCACACATGTTGCCCGAAGGAGCGAAACGGTGAGTGACAAGAACTACTACGCGAGTCTCGGCATCGATCGTTCCGCATCGAATGACGAGATCCGCCTCGCCGTGCGCGAACAGCGGCGGCGCTGGACCAAGCTTCAAAGCCATCCGAATCTCGAGCGGAGATACGAGGCCGAGCTTCAGGTGAGAGCGATCTCGGAGATCGAAGCGACCCTTACCGACCCGATGAAGCGAGCGGCATTCGATGCCACTCTGCCTCCGCTCGTGTCTGCGCCACCGGTCTTCCAGGACAGTGTGGATCCCGCGCCGCGGGAACGACTCGACGTACCGCCCGTCCCCGATGAGGACTGGCTATCGCTCGCTGAAATCGCCTGCGCTTCAGGCCGATGGAGTGGTGCCCACGATGCAGCGGCGTACGCCACCACCATTGACCCGGCACAACGTCACGGCTGGTACATAAGGCTGCTCACATCCCTCCAACTCACCGAGCGCCAAGCGGCTCGGCTCGAGGCCGAACAACTGCTGAAGCTCGGCCCTGCGACGGCTGAGCACTGGGCAGTGATCGCTGACGCTCAAGCCGGCGACCAGCGCTGGGAAGACGCTGCAGACGCTTACAGGCGGGCAGGCCAGCTTGATGGTTCCAATCCTCTTCATGCCGCGGGCGAGGCGGACATGCATAGCGCCCTTGGGCGCCCAGATCTCGCTCTCCTCATCCTTGAGCGGATCGTCGCCGAGAATCCGCGAATGGCGGAACTCCAAGATCAGCTTGCCGACACCCTGCTTGACGAAGCGGTAGGGCGATGGACCCAAGTCGACGACGATCGATTCCTCACAACAGAAGAACAGAGACGGCACACAGGAAACGTCATCAAGAGAGTTCGACGGTTGCGCATTGGCGCAGCTGAAACCCAAGACCGGCTTGAACAAGTGTCGTCCTGGTTCAATCAGGGAGGCACAGCCTCATGACTGCGACGCACTACTCGGCTCTCGAAATAGAACAGTCGGCCTCGGACGAACAGATCCGAGCAGCCGTGCGCCAGCAGCGTCGACGATGGATGCAGCTGCAGGGACACCCGAAGCTCGAAACACGCCAGGAGGCCGAACGGCGAGTGCGCGAGGTTTCCGAAGCCGAGGCCGTGCTCACGGATACGACGAGACGTCGCGAGTATGACCTGACCCTGACGCCGGTTCCACAGCCGATCGAGTCACGCGAATGGATTGATCCAGTTCCGGCCCCTGCGCCCGAACCATCGAGAATCCCGGTACCGGGCCCTGAAGTTGAAGCCGGCCGCGGCCCAACGAACGCTCTTGCGATCGTCACCCTTTTTGCTGCCTTGCCCATACCAATTCTCGCAATCTTCACCGGCCACGTGGCCCTTCACCAGATTCGAGGGCAGGTTCAGAGAGGCCGTCGGCGGGCCTTACTTGGCCTCACGATTGCGTACATAATGATTGCAGTGAGTCTCCTCATTTACGTCCCCATGATCGTCGGGTTCTCGAGTTCGGCCGGTACTTCGGACGCTCCGGGAGCATCAAATGAGAAGCAGTCGTCCGCCGTAAGCACGTCTGCCCCCATCCCCAGTGCCGCCGAGGCGCCTTTGCCGGTCTTCTCGGGGACCAAAGGCGGTACCTCTAACTACCCCTATGGCAAGTACCATGCGACGGTTCAGCCACCGGTTTGCAACGGTGCCTCTTTGCAGGTCGCATTCGAAGCTGTGGGTGAGAGCGACCTTCGGCAGCCGAGCGAAGCTTGCCTATACGTTTCCGGCCCAGAGGCGGCAAGGCAGCGCATCGAACCGACAGCCGTTAGCCTCACCACTAACGAGCCAGGCCACTATGTCGGTGTTTTGACATTTGCCCTGTCATCAGCAGGAGACCTGACCTTCGAGTATGGCTGTTCGTTGGGCTCATACACGGAAGTGCCAATTGGGCACTATGGTCCCTAGGTGGCCGGGCCGGCGAAGTCCTGCGGCCAGCCCAATGATTTGCTCGAGACAACCTGTCACGGCAGTGAAACGATTGCGGATGGCAACGATCGGCTCTCGGGCAGAACCGAAAGGTCATGGGTGTGACAGATGAGTGAACTGCAGGATCTGCTGATCGCGCTTGACTCGGTAAACCGAGAGATAGAGCAGCAGGTAGCTAAGTTGGTGCGGCAGGCCCAGCAGCTTAACCAAGCTGCCACCCAGGCCTCAGCGGTGACTTACGCGTCTTCGAGGGCAGAGGGAGATCGGACCGCGATCGCGCTGAAGTTCGCACAGCGTGCGGTGTCGCAGGCTGCACAGCATCTTCACCAGGCGGCGTTAGCCGGCAAGAGTTTTGTCGCAAGGCACGGAGGTACGAAAGGCGGGGGTGGTGAAGCAGGAGCGAGCCCCGTTTTCGCGGTGGGGGGCGCGAACCCTGCGACAGCGGACGCTCTCCCCGCCGCGCACACTCTTCCTGGGCTTCCCGCGGGATGTCAAATGATCCCAGTGAGCATGATCGACCAGTCTGAGAATCCTATAAATGGTCCCGAAGACTTCGGGAAGGGCTACTCGATCGAGGATCTCAACTACGCCTTCGATCTGCTCGAGGGGCAGATCCTCCCGAATTTGGCGAACGGCGCCGACGCATCTTCATTTTCAGAGCGTGATCGAGCGAGGGGCATCTACGGAACACGTTCGCTGGCCGACACTTACAGCGGTTTTCTCGACCGATGGAGCGGCAATGTCATCAAACTCGAGCTTCGCCCCGATGGCACTTACGGGATCACCAATGGTCGACATCGCGTGTACGTAGCAGCTCAAGGCGGGCGCCAATTTGTCCCGGCGTTCATTTCCTAGTGCAAGTTGGGGGAGGAGCGACCTTACCGCTTTGGAACGCGTCGAAAACGAACGATTTCGGGGCGACGCCGGGAGCTCGTCACTAGGTGACGACACGCCGCGCGATCGTGCACCGAAACTGTCCACCGAAACCTGAGCGAGCCGAAACGGGACTGCTGAAGGTTTAGTTGTCACTTTGACCTGCCCCACAGTTTGGTTACCTGTTTTGGTGTGAAGATCAGGCGGATATGGGTGTTTGGTTGAAGCGCAACTCGTGCTCGACGGGAGAGAGATATTCGAGTTGAGAATGGCGTCTCTGTCGGTTGTAGAAGATCTCGATGTAGTCAAATATGGCGTTGGCGAGATCCAGTCTGGTGCGCCATTTCTTCCGGTTCAGAAGTTCTATCTGCATGATGGACCAGAAGGATTC
>JACMOZ010000038.1 GCA_014377785.1 Aeromicrobium sp. | reverse complement strand
GGCGCGTCTGGCTGCCCCGTAATGTTGTCCGCATGAGCAAACCCAGCATTGAGCCGCAGCGGTGGAGCCCACCTGCCCCGGCGCCATCCTCGGCGACGACAGAACCAACCAACATGCGGGTGTATGACGTCTCGGGTTATGGCCCAGAAGACGTTCACCAACTCGCCGACGGTCGGATCGTCACCGGCCTGCTCGACGGCCGGATTGTCGCCATCGGTGCCGGCTCCGGCGCCGAAACGGTCATCGTGGACACCGGCGGCCGGCCACTGGGAATCGAACGCCATCCCGACGGCGGCCTGGTGGTCTGTGACGCGTACCGCGGACTTCTTCACGTCGACGTGGACTCCGGCACGATCACGAGGCTGTCCGCCGAATACGAAGATACTCCCTATGTGTTCTGCAACAACGCGGCCGTCAGCAAGGACGGCACTATATATTTCACCGACTCCAGCCGTAAGTTCGGCTTCGACCATTGGCGCGGCGATCTGCTCGAACATGACCCGACCGGGCGACTTTTCCGCCGGAACCCCGACGGCACCGTTGAGCTGATCCTCAGGGGCCTTGCTTTCGCCAACGGCGTTGCGTTGTCGCTTGACGAGTCGTTCGTCGTCGTCGCCGAGACGGCCGGCTACTCGCTCAAACGGCATTGGCTCACCGGACCCCAGCATGGCACGACCGAGCCCTTCGGCCAGGTCCTCAAGGGCTTCCCCGACAACATCTCGACCGGCGAGGACGGCAATATCTGGGTGGCCATCGCGTCTCCGCGCGACAAGGCCCTCGACCTGGCATTGCCGAGGCATCCGGCGATACGCACTGCCATCTGGGCGTTGCCACAAAAGTTTCAGCCGCAAGCCAAGTCCCTCGTGCAGATCCAGGCTTTTGATCCCGCAGGCAAACTGGTCCACAACATCGACGGCAAGAATGAGCGCTTCGGCAAGGCCACGGGTGTCCGGCAGTTGGGCGACAAGGTTTGGCTGGGTAGTTTCGAACAGACCACCATCGCCGTCTTGGACGTGCCCTCCGCGACACCCCGGTAGACTGAATCGTTACGTTGGAAAACGGAAGGGAGACCGTATGAGTGTTCTCGACACAATCGTCGGGCCGGCAGATCTGCGCACCCTGACGACGGCCCAATTGACCGAGCTTGCCGCCGAAATACGCGAGCGCCTCGTCGCCTCCGTCGCAGCCAACGGCGGTCACCTCGGTCCCAACCTCGGTGTCGTCGAACTGACGATGGCCATTCATCGCGTTTTTGAGTCGCCAGCGGATCGGATCGTGTGGGATACCGGCCACCAGGCGTACGTACACAAAATGCTCACCGGGAGGGCGGGTGAATTCGCCACCTTGCGCACCGAAGGCGGACTGTCGGGTTATCCCTGCCAAGCCGAGTCTGAGCACGACTGGGTTGAGAACTCGCACGCATCGACGAGCTTGTCCTATGCCGACGGTATGGCGAAGGCCAACGCGATCCTTGGCAAGGACGATCACGTCGTCGCTGTCATCGGCGACGGAGCGCTCACGGGCGGTATGGCGTGGGAGGCCCTCAACAATATCGCCGCCGACAAGAGCCGCAAACTCGTCATCGTCGTCAACGACAACGGCCGCTCCTACACACCGACCGTCGGCGGACTCGCGAACCACCTCACCAGCATTCGCACCAATCCGCGCTACGAACCGACGTTGCACGCGATCAAGGAACGGCTCAACCGCACCAGCCGCGTCGGACCGGTCGCGTATGACGCACTGCATGCCATCAAGAAGGGCATTAAGGACGTCCTTGCGCCCCAGGGCATGTTCGAGGATCTCGGCATCAAATACCTCGGGCCGATCGACGGTCATGACCTCGAATCGGTCGAACTTGCGCTGACTCGGGCCAAGAAGTTCAACGGTCCGGTGCTGGTCCATGTCCTCACCACCAAGGGCCACGGCTATGACATCGCGGTCAACAACGAAAACGACCAGATGCACCAGGCCAACCCCTTCGACCGGCATACGGGCGAAGCCATCAGCATGGCGCCCGCGGGCTGGACATCGGTGTTTCGTGACGAGATCGTCCGTATCGCCGATGAACGACCCGATATCGTCGGCATCACCGCAGCCATGCTTTATCCGGTCGGCCTCGATGCTTTTGCCGATAAATTTCCGGACCGCGTGTTCGACGTCGGCATCGCTGAACAGCATGCGGTGACGAGTGCTGCCGGCCTCGCGATGGGCGGTTTACACCCGGTCGTCGCGCTGTATTCGACGTTCCTCAATCGGGCATTTGACCAGGTTCTTCTCGATGTCGCTCTGCACAAATGCGGAGTGACGTTTGTGCTCGACCGTGCCGGAGTCACCGGTGACGACGGTGCAAGCCACAACGGTATGTGGGACATGTCGTTGCTCCAGATCGTTCCGACGCTGCGCCTTGCCGCACCGCGCGACGGCGCCCAACTGCGCGAACAACTGCGCGAAGCCGTCGATGTCAGCGATGCGCCGACGGCGGTCCGTTTCGCCAAGGGACCTGTCGCCGACGATCTCGTAGCGTTGGAACGCATCGGGTCGTTCGACGTGTTGTCGCGTGACGACGCCAAAGACGTCCTGATCGTTGCCATCGGCTCGCTTGCCCATACCTGCGTCGAAGCCGCCGAAATCCTTCGCTCCGCAGGTCACGGCGTCACCGTCGCCGATCCGCGCTGGGTCAAGCCCCTCGATTCGGAGCTCATAGCGATGGCGGCCGATTTCGGCCTGGTCGTGACGGTCGAGGACAATGGTCGCAACGGGGGCGTCGGTTCGATGTTCACCCAGGCCCTGCTCGATGCCGACATCAACACGCCCATTCGGGTGCACGCCGTCGACCAGCAGTTCTATCTCCACGCCAAGCGTGCAGTGATACTCGAACGACTCGGTCTGACCCCCACCGCGATCGCCGCGGACACCGAAGCAGTATTAAACGCGAATGCCGCCCGGTCCGGGAATATCGGCGTGATCTGAGGCATTGACTATGAAGTGGCTTCAACGACGTATTAGTGACAGAAAAAGTGATGACGACGCCCGCCGGTTTTCCGAGCGGCCGGTGCTGATTCACGCCCTTGACGGATTTCTCGGCGCTGGCTCCGCGCCGCGCATCGCTGCAGCCGAGTTGAGTTCGGGTGAAGGCGAGGTGCTCTACAGTTTCGATGCCGATTCTTATTACGACTATCGCGCCCGTCGACCGCTCATCACGTTCCGCGGTGACCACTACGAGGACTATGACGAGCCGGCCCTCGACGTCGTGCTTGAACACGATCTCGACGACCGGCCCTATCTCCTTCTGGCCGGACCCGAACCAGATTTCCAATGGGAACGCTTCATCTCCGAACTTCATGACGTCGTCGAAGAATTCGACGTATCGCTGACGCTCGGCCTCGGTTCGGTGCCGATGGGCGTGCCGCATACGCGTCCGCTCATGATCACGTCGCACGGCACCCGGCCTCAACTCGTCGACCGCAAAAACCTGTGGTCGGCACAAGTGACCATCCCGTCGTCGGCACAGGCGTTGCTCGAATATCGGCTCGGCCAGTTGGGCCACGATGCCGCGGGTTATGTCGTCCATGTGCCACATTATCTCGCGCAGATCGACTACCCGACTGCCGCTCTTGCCCTTCTCGATGCCGTCTCCGACCGCACCGACCTGCGCCTTGACCTCGAGGAGTTGCGCCTGCGTCAAGGCACCGCAATGGCCGAGATCGAGCAGCAGATCGCCGACCAGGATGGTGGCGAACTGCTCAGCGGCCTCGAACAGCAATACGACGCCTTCACCAGAGGAGCGGCCGAGTCGCTCCTGGCGAGCGACGAAGAGCTCCCCAGCGGCGACGAGTTGGCCAAACAATTTGAGCAATTCCTCGCGCGAACGCGCAAGAATGATGACAACTGAGTCCGAACTCACGGTTTTGCCGCTCGCGTGCCGAACGGCGAGTTCACTAGGATGATCGGATGCCCTCCTCACTCGAAGAAATCGTCGGCCTCCTCGACCTTGAGCAACTCGAAGTCGGTCTCTATCGCGGTCGGCAACCGGAGTCCTCGTCGCTGAAACGTGTCTTCGGCGGACAAGTGGCCGCCCAGGCGTTGATGGCGGCCCAGCTCACAGTTCCCGATGAACGGCACGTGCATTCCATGCACCTGTATTTCATCCTCGGCGGAGATCCGCGGATCCCGATCGTCTATGACGTCGAGAATGTTCGCGACGGTGGATCCTTCAACACCCGGCGGGTTGCCGCCCGCCAACACGGCGAGATCATTTTCTACATGACGGCATCGTTCCAGAAGCACGAAGACGGCTGGGACCACCAGGACGCGATGCCCATCGTGCCGCCGCCCGAAGAGACTGCGCCGCTCTCCGACATCATCAAATTGCGCGGGACGCAGTACGAAACTGACTGGAAGAAGGAGTGGGCGGCCTTCGACATGCGCTACGTCGGCGACAACCGTTTGCCCGATGATCCGCAGCGTGCCTTCGTGCCGGTCTGCCAGCGGTTGTGGTTTCGCGCCGATGGAACTTTGCCCGCGTCATCGAACCTGCACAATGCGGCATTCACCTACATCAGCGACTTGAGTCTGCTCGGCGCTGCCCTCGTGCCGCACGGTCAGTTCATTGGCTCACCCAGTGTCCAGCCTGCCTCCCTCGACCATACGATCTGGTTCCACCGACCGATCGCGGTCGATCAATGGCTGCTCTACGACCAGACATCTCCGTCGGCATCGGGCGCCCGCGGACTCTGCACCGCAAGCGTGTTCTCTCAGGACGGCGCGCTCGTCGCCAGTGTCGCTCAGGAAGGCCTGATCCGGCACATCGTGCCGAAGTCCTGACAACCATTTACCTGGCGTTCATGATCCGCCCGGTGAGGTGAGTAACCGGCTTCTTCGAGTCTTTGACCCCGAACAGGAAGCCGTCGACGGTCGGTTCGGAACCGAAGATGGTGGTGTTGGGCAACAGGATCGGCTTCTTGGACTCGACGTGCACCGTGTAGGCGTCGGGCAGTCTGTTCTGCAGCGCGGCAAGACAATGTGCCTTCGTCCACATGCCGTGCGCGATGTTGCTCGAGAAGCCGAAAGCCTTGGCGGTCACCGGGTAGAGGTGGATTGGATTGCGGTCGCCGGAAACGGCGCCATAGCGGCGGCCCAGGTTGCCGCCCATCCGCCAGTGCACGATTCCATCGGGGGCGTCGACTCCGGCGAGCGGTGCCGGGGAATCCTCCTTGGCACCTCCCTTGCCGCGGCTGAACAAGGTGGTGACTTCTTCCCACACGATTTCGCCATCGATGGACACCGACGTGAGCAGATCGACAAGTTTGCCCTTGGGATGCGGGCGCAGATCTGCGGCGTGTACGGAGACATCGAATGCTTCGCCGACGCCGATCGGCCGGCGCTGAGTGATCGAGTTGCGCAGGTGCACGAGACCCATCGGTGCGAACGGGAAGGCCGTGTCGGTCATCAAGGCCATGTGCAGCCCGAACGCCGCAAGATTGGGATAGGTGACCGGCAACGAATCGCCACGGGCGAAACCGCATACGTCGTTGTAGGCCCCCAAATGAGCCGGGTCCGTCGTGACGCCCGTGCGCTCAAGGACGAGATCTGGAATGACTCCCTCGGCGTGTTTGATGCCGGGGAGCCTGCCGATCACGGGAAGCGCGGGAAGCACCGCCTTGAGATAAAGCGGGATTCCCGACGGAGCCTTCGCGAAGCTGCGGGTTGTCATGTCAGGCACCGAGCAGGCTCTGGCCGCAGACCCGGACCGTGTTGCCGCTGACGGCCGACGAGCCGGGGTTGGCATACCAGGCGATGGCTTCGGCGACGTCGATCGGCAACCCGCCTTGCGACATCGAGTTCATCCGCCGACCGGCTTCGCGGATGCCGAGTGGGATCGTCTTGACCATGTCGGTCTCGATGAAGCCCGGGGCAACGGCATTGACACTGATGCCGTCGGCCGCGGCGCGCTTGGACAGATCATTGACGAAACCGATGACGCCGGCCTTGGCGGTGCCGTAGTTGGTCTGCCCATTGTTGCCGGCGATGCCCGCTATCGACGAGACGCCGATGACCCGGCCGCCTTTGTGGATGAGCCCTTGCTTGAGAAGTTCAGCAGTGATGCGTTGCGGGGCACCCACGCTGATGTCGACGACCAGGCTCCAGTTCTCGCGCTTCATGTTCATGAGTCGCTTGTCGCGCGTAATGCCAGCGTTGTGGACGACGATATCGACACCCTGGTAGTTGTCCTTGAGATATTTCGCAATCCGTTGCGGCGCATCCTTACCGGTGATGTCGACGGTGATCGACCCCCCACCCAGTTCTTCGGTGAGTTTTGTGAGGTCGGCCCCCAGTTGGGGGACGTCAAGGCCGACGATGGTCGCCCCGTCGCGGTGCAGGGTGCGTGCCATGGCGGCGCCGAGTCCGCGCGAAGCGCCGGTCACGAGGGCGACCTTGCCAGCGAGCGGCTTGGCCGGATCGGTGACTTTGTCGGCCGCGACAAGATGCGTGGCGCCGAGGCGTACGACCTGGCCGGACACATACGCCGACTTGGGGGACAACAGGAACTCAAGGGTCGAGCCGAGCGACTCCTCGGCGCCCTTGCCTACATAGACCAGGTTTGCCGAACTGCCGCGGCCGACTTCCTTGGCAAGTGAACGGACGAAGCCTTCGAGGGCGCGCTGGGCGATCGAGGAGCCGTCGGTCGTGGTGGCCTCGGGAAGAGTGCCGATGACGACGACCCGTCCGCACACCCTGAGGCTTCGAAGCACGGGGGTGAAGAATTTGGTGATGGCAACGAGGTCTGCGGCGTTGCCGATTCCGGTGGCGTCGAAGACGAGCCCCTTGTATTTGTCACCCTCGACGTTCTTGGCGGCGGTTACGATGCGGCTGGCCTTGAGCGTGTCGGCGAGCTTTTTGCCCAAAACACTGCCTTTAGCGGCGCCGATGAGCACGGTTCCGTTGACAAGGGGAGCTCCCTCTTCCCAGCGTTCGAGGTAGGGAGGGTTGGGCAGACCAAGGTTCTTGACCAGGAACTTGCCGATCGGATTGTGTGCAAGTGACTGATAACGGTCGCTCATGGTGGTGTGTGTCCTATCTCTCGCATACCAGCGGTATCTGAATTAGTGTCAAAACTGTAACCTTTTGTTACAACACCAGTCCACACAATCGGGTGTGGGTTCCATAACGTTCGAACTAGGTTCGAACAACATCGTTCGCGAAGAACCAGGAGAACGCAATGGCCGGCACCACAGCAGCGAAGAAGACGGCAAGGAAGACTGTGGAGAGCGGGAGCGCTGCGACAGCCGGTAAAAAATTGCCAAACGGGGTCCGCCGTGTTGCCATCATCGGCGGCAACCGCATTCCGTTCGCCCGGTCCAACACGGCCTATTCGTATGCCTCCAATCAGGACATGCTCACTTTCGCTCTCGATGGCCTGGTCGAGCGTTTCGGGCTCGAAGGCGAATCAGTCGGCGAGTTTGTCGCTGGTGCCGTTCTCAAGCACAGTCGCGACTTCAACCTGGCCCGTGAAGCGGTGCTTGGTTCCAAACTTTCGCCCACCACTCCCGCCAATGACATCCAGCAGGCGTGTGACACCGGCATTCAGGCGGCCATCCAGGTTGCCAACAAGATCGCCCTCGGCCGCATCGAGTCCGGCATCGCCGGCGGGTCGGACACGACGTCCGATGCGCCGATTGCCGTCGGCGAAAAACTCCGCAAGATCTTGCTCGAAGCCAACCGCGCCAAGGACATCAAGGGACGCATCACCGCCCTCATCAAGGTGCGCCCGGGCGACCTCGTCCCATCGATCCCGCAAAACAGCGAACCTCGTACGGGTCTTTCGATGGGTGACAGCGCGGCAATCACCGCCCTCGAAATGGGCATCAGACGTGAAGATCAGGACGAACTGACTGTTTTGTCGCACAAGAACCTCGCGGCTGCGTACGACCGTGGTTTCCAAGAGGACCTACTGACGCCGTACCTCGGCCTCGATCGCGATCAGAACCTTCGTGCCGGATCGACGATCGACAGGCTTGCGACACTCAAGCCCGTGTTCGGTAAGGGCGAGGGCGCGACCATGACGGCCGCGAACTCGACACCCCTGACCGACGGCGCCTCGGTTGTGCTTCTCGCTTCGGACGATGAAGCCAGGAAGCGGGGCTGGAAACCCCTTGCCTATTTCAAGGACTATGAGACGGCCGCAGTGGACTACGTCAACGGCGTTGATGGCCTGCTGATGGCTCCCGTCTACGCGATGCCGCGCATGCTGGCCCGCAATGGCCTGAGCCTGCAGGACTTCGACTTCTACGAGATCCATGAAGCCTTCGCTTCACAGGTGCTGGCCACGCTGCAGGCCTGGGAAAACCCGATTTTCTGCAAGGAACGCCTCGGACTCGACAAGCCGCTCGGCGCGATCGACCGAAGCAAACTCAATGTCAACGGTTCGTCGCTCGCGGCGGGTCATCCCTTCGCAGCAACAGGCGGACGCATCATCGCCAACCTCGCGAAGCTCATTTCGGAGAAAAGAGGCGGCGGCCGCGGCATCATCTCGATTTGTGCTGCCGGCGGTCAGGGCGTCACCGCCATCATCGAAAGCTGATCCCCCTCTCCTCCGGGTAGGCGGGCAGGCGGCAACTATCCGGACGGTGTTATCGGGACGGTGTTATAACGTCTGGGCGCCGACGCCGCGAGCCATCGCGACGGCTCCCTCGACGATGTAGGACTTCACTTCGTCGAAGGACACCTGATCGACGGTGGGCAGACCGGGATTGCCTTCGCGTACGGTCAGTTGCAATCGCGCGAGGTTGAGTCCTCCAAGGGCCTGATTGTAGAAGATGTTGGCGAGCAGGAACGGATCGCGGACCTCGAAGTCACCGCTCTTGACACCGGCTTCCAGCGCTTCGACCACGTGGTTGAGACACGCGGTCATACTGCGCCCTAGGCGGAACATCACGGCTTCGCTGATCTCGGCCATCAGTTCGTCACCACGTCGGCGCAACAGTGAATGGGCGCAGTCCACGAATGCCGGGTACGTCTCGCCGAACTCCAGAAACGCGCCGGTCACGCGGCGCAATCGCTCTGTCGGGTCTCCCTCGGGATGGTCATCCAGGGACAGGGCGGCGTCGAGTTCGTTGAGATAACCGACAAGGGTCATCGCGAAGAGTTCTTCTTTGCCGTTGAAGTGGCGATAAATGATGGCGCGATTAATGCCGACGGCCTTGGCAATGTCCTCGATCTGGGCGTCACGCAGGCCGCGTTCGTCGAAAAGCACTCTGGTGGCAGCGAGAATTTCCTGCTCGCGCTGAATCCGACGTGGCGAGTTGACCATGGGCTAAGCGTAGACGGGGCTATGCCTCGACGCGAAACTGTCTCTCCTTGCCCGTAGGCTCGATAACTATGAGACCGCTTGACGATTTGCGCCGGCAGGTGGCGCCCCTGCACGTCGTTTCCGACTTCCAACCCGGTGGCGATCAGCCGACCGCGATCGCCGAACTCGAACGTAGGATCAACTCCGGCGAACAGGATGTCCTCCTTCTCGGTGCGACCGGCACCGGCAAGACGGCAACGATCGCGTGGCTCACCGAGCGCATACAGCGTCCCGTTTTGGTGTTGCAGCCCAACAAGACGCTTGCGGCACAGTTCGCCAACGAACTCCGTGGATATTTCCCCGACAATGCTGTCGAATATTTCGTGTCGTATTACGACTACTACCAACCCGAGGCCTATGTCCCGCAGACCGACACCTACATCGAAAAGGACTCCTCGGTCAACGAGGAGGTCGAGCGTCTGCGGCACTCGGCGACCTGGTCGTTGTTGACGCGTCGCGATGTTGTCGTCGTGGCAACCGTCTCCTGCATTTATGGCCTCGGTTCCGCCGAGGAATATCTCAACCGGATGATGCATTTCAAGGTCGGCACCGAGATGCCGCGTTCCGAACTCCTCAAAACCCTCGTGCAGGCCCAGTACGCGCGAAACGACATCGCCAGCACCCGCGGCACGTTCAGGGTCAAGGGCGACACGATCGAGATCTTTCCGGTCTACCAAGAGCTCGCAGTTCGACTGGAGTTCTTCGGCGACGAAGTCGAAAGACTGATGACCCTCCATCCGCTCACGGGTGAAATCCTCAGTGACGAGCCTGAGCTTTATGTCGGCGCCGCGACCCACTACGCGGTCGGCCCGGAGATCATGGAACGTGCCATTCCCACGATTCGGGCCGAGCTCGCCGAGAGGCTTGCTGTGCTCGAAGGCGAGGGCAAACTTCTTGAGGCCCAGCGCCTGCGCATGCGCACGACATACGACATCGAGATGATGCAGCAGATCGGCACTTGCGCGGGCATCGAAAACTATTCGCGTCACATGGACCAGCGCACGCCGGGGTCGGCGCCCAACTGCCTGCTCGACTATTTCCCCGAAGACTTCCTGCTTGTGATCGACGAGTCGCATGTGACGGTGCCGCAAATCGGTGCCATGTATGAAGGCGACATGTCGCGCAAGCGCACCCTCGTCGAACACGGTTTCCGACTGCCGAGCGCGATGGACAACCGGCCGTTGCGGTGGCCCGAATTCCTCGATCGAGTCGGCCAGACCGTCTACCTCTCGGCAACGCCAGGGCCTTATGAGACGGAGAAGACCGGCGGCGAGATCGTCCAACAGATAATTCGACCGACCGGACTCATCGACCCCGAAGTCATAGTCAAGCCGACCAAGGGCCAGATTGACGACCTCATCGCACAGATCCGGTTGCGGGTCGAGCGGCAAGAACGCATTCTCGTGACGACGCTGACCAAGAAGATGTCCGAAGATCTGACCGACTATCTCCTCGAAGCCGGCATCCGCACGCGCTACCTCCACAGCGAAGTCGACACTCTCAGGCGAGTCGAATTGCTGCGCGAATTGCGGATGGGGGACTATGACGTCCTCGTCGGCATCAACTTGCTGCGTGAGGGTCTGGATCTTCCCGAGGTGAGCCTGGTGGCGATCCTCGATGCCGACAAGGAAGGCTTTTTGCGGTCGGGACGGTCGCTCATCCAGACGATTGGGCGAGCCGCACGAAATGTCTCCGGCCAGGTCATCATGTACGCCGACAAGATCACGGCGTCGATGGAACTGGCGATCGACGAGACCAATCGTCGCCGCGAGATCCAAGTCGCCTACAACACGGCCCACGGCATCGATCCGACGCCATTGCGCAAAAAGATCGGCGACATCACCGACATGCTGGCCCGTGAGGATGCCGACACGTCGACGCTGCTGGCGCAGACCGGTGGACGCAAGGGTGGCAGGAGGGCGGCGTCTCCGATCGGCCAGCACACGGCTTCGCTCGCAGACCGACCGGCCGGCGAGCTGGCCGAGCTCATCGCCGAGCTCAGTGAGCAGATGCACGCTTCGGCTGCCGCGCTCCAGTTCGAAGTCGCGGCAAGACTCCGTGATGAGATCAGCGAACTCAAAAAGGAACTCCGCGGCATGATCGCCGCCGAAATCTGACCGTTCCGGCGCATATTGAGGGTTTTAGGTAGGCTCGGCAACCCAAAGCCCTCAAGATCCTTCGCCCCGGAGTCGCCGACGCACGACCCGATTCGTGCCGCAGGCCGAGGGCTGAAACAATGGGCCACGGAGGGGAGTATTCCTCGGCCGCGGTGTCGTCATCACGACCGTCCTTGTGGGCGCTCCGGTGTCGCGGGTCGTCAACAGCGGCGGAAGAGACCTCCGGTAGTGCACCGACCGGAGGATTTTGTATGCAGGTTTCCCTACTTGAATGGGCCATCACCGTCGGAGTGACCGTTGCAGTCCTACTTTTCGACGTCGTGGTGGTCGCACGTCGTCCACATGAGCCGACGATCAAGGAATGCGCGACCTATCTGGGCATTTATGTCGGATTTGCAATCGCTTTCGGCATATGGGTTGCGATCTTCCACAACACTTCCGGGCCCGATGGTGATTACGGGCTGCAGTTCTTTGCGGGCTGGTTGACTGAATACAGCCTGTCGGTCGACAACCTCTTCATCTTCCTCATCATCATGGCGAGCTTTAATGTGCCGCGGAAATTCCAGCAGGAGGCGCTGCTCGTCGGCATCATCCTGGCGCTGATCTTCCGTGGAATCTTCATCGCGCTCGGAGCAGTGGCCATTGATCAGTTTTCCTGGATCTTCTACGCCTTCGGTGCCTTTCTGCTCTATACGGCAATCAAACTCGTTCGCGACACGGACCACGACGATGACGCCGAGAACGGCGTGGTGCGATTTGCCCGTCGCTACTTCAACACCACCGACGAGTGGCTCGGACTCAAAATGTTCGTCAAGAAGAACGGCAAGACGTTCATCACGCCGATGTTCCTGGTGATCCTTTCGCTGGGCACGACCGACCTTCTCTTCGCCCTCGACTCCATTCCCGCGATTTATGGTCTGACAAGCGAGCCTTACCTCGTTTTCACGGCCAACGTCTTCGCGCTCATGGGCCTTCGCCAGTTGTACTTCCTGCTCGGAGACCTGCTCAAACGCCTGATTTATCTCTCCCAGGGCCTCGCTTTCCTGCTCGCGTTCATCGGAGTCAAGCTGGTGCTCCACGCGCTCCACGAGAACGAGGTTCCATTCATCAATGGCGGCGAAGCTGTCGGCGTGCCGGAGATCTCGACGGTCCTGAGCCTCGGGGTCCTCGTCGCGACGCTCACGATCACCGCGGCTGTCAGCCTTGTGGTGAGCGCGCGCCGCGAGAAGGCCGCCTGAGGTGCGGGCCTGAAACGGTTGGGGAAGGTCGAGCAAGGCGACCGCGGCGGGCACCCAGGTCGTGACACCCTCGGGCAGGGCAGTTTGCCGGTCCTGTCAACACACCGGTGCCGACGATGCCTCCGACGAAGAGCAGGAGTTTGGGCCATGACCCGTTTCGGCTCGGTAGTCGTGAAGCCTCCCCGGGGGTGGGGCCGGACGGCTAAAGAATTCGTTCCCGCTGTCCTACTTATCGGCCGACTCGGCTGGGGAGCGGTGTAGTTTCATGACCGTGTTGCAGTTGAGATCACGGGTCAGCGTCTGGGCGGGCAAGCTCGTCGTCAGACGAATCCAAAAGAAGGGTATCGACCTCTCACGGATCTCTATTCTCGCCGAAATGACGAAGGTTCCGCTTCAGCGTATCGGCACCGATCCAGTACCGCGGCTGGCCGAAATCCGTGCGACAGAGCCGATGCACAAGCTCGAGCTTCCCTTTGACTTCACTGCCTATCTGGTGACGGGGTATGAGGAGTCGCGCCGGGTGTTGACCGATCGCGACAGTTACAGCAACGACATCCGGCATATGTTCAGCGGCGACGGGCCGGCCACGGCTGACGACATCGGCGGTCTCGGTTTCACCGACGCACCGCTGCATACGCGGTTGCGCAAAATCGTCACCCCCGAATTCACTATGCGTCGACTCGCCCGTCTCGAGCCAATGATCGAGGGCATCGCGGACCTCCAGCTTGATGTGCTTGAACAGGCCGGGTCCGGCGCCGACCTGGCCAAACATCTTGCCTTCCCGGTCCCATTCCAGACCATTTGTGCACTATTGGGCCTCGACTACGACGACCGTGACGCGTTCGGCAAACTTGGCAGTGCACGCTTCGACGCCACCAACGGTGCGGCGGCGGCGTTCGGCGCCGTTTCTGCCCAACGTGAATTCCTCTTCGACGCCGTTGCACGTCAACGACTGGAGCCGGGCACAGGACTCATCGGCCAGATCATCCGGGACGAAGGAGCGGCGATTTCCGATACCGATCTCGCCGGACTCGCCGATGGTGTGTTCACTGGCGGTTACGAGACGACGGCCGGGATGATTTCGCTCGGCACTCTCGTGTTGCTCCGCAATCCCGAGCATGCCGAACTCGTGCGCAACGGTTCACGCGAAGAGGTCGGTCGGGTGATCGACGAGCTTTTGCGTTATCTCACGGTCGTCCAGGTCGCTTTCCCGCGGTTCGCCAAGCGGGACATGTTGCTGTTCGGCACCAAGATCAAGGCGGGCGACGTGATCCTGTGTTCGCTCAGTGGTGCCAATCGCGATCCCGGGTCGGCGGGGGAGAACCCCGAAGATTTCGATCCCTACCGGCTGCCGAAGTCGGCACATCTGGCGTTCGGCCACGGTGTCCACCGCTGCGTCGGCGCCGAACTCGCACGGATGGAATTGCGGATCGTCATGCCCAAGTTGCTGAAACGCTTTCCCGACCTTGCCGTCGCCAAGCCTCAGGAAGAGCTCAATTTCCGGCCGTTGTCGTTCGTCTTTGGAGTCGACGAACTCCCCGTGACGTTCTAACCCTGCCCCCGGCCGGGGTGAGAAGGCGCGACGCAGCACTCAGGTCTGCTGGCCAGGGTCGGTTGGCGTCGCGCCACCGTCTTGCTCGCAATACCCGAGAGTGATGGCCCTGTATTTTTGGAACAGTTTGCGAGCTCTGGCATCCTCCGAATAGCTGGCCGGCGGCACCGCGGCGAAGAATTTTACCGCCTCGAGGAGATCGTCGGCCCTGGAGCTGCTGCTCGCCTTCGCATACTTTTTGGCAGCGACCTCGGCTTTGACGAAACGAGGCTGGACGCTTTCAAGATCCCCGGAGTTGTAGGAGGCGATGCCCGCCCTGACCTCGACACACACAGCCGCCATGGACGTGGCATTTTTCGCGACGGCGTCTTTGGAATTCGATGTGCTCGTCGAGCCGCAGCCGGCCAGGACGGCGAGCAGCACGAGGGCACCGACCGGTTTAACGCCCTGGATACGGGGTGAGTTTCTCGCGATCATTGGCGGGCGCCAGTTTCGTGCACGACGACTGAATCCCTGCCGATCCTGAAGGCAACCCACAAACCGCACCGTCGACAAATGAATGTCGGCTCCTCGCCGAGGGCATGCAACGACCTCCGGGCCAACGAACGCCCGCAACACGAGCACATGAACGAGTCACCATCTTCGCGGGGCATGACTTCATTATTCCCCTGAACCAAGGATCTCGCGCGGCCACACGAGTTCGGTCATCACCACCCGCGTTCGCGCCATTCGGCGAGGTGAGGCCGCTCCGTTCCCAGCGTCGTATCGCTGCCGTGGCCCGGGTAGACCCAGGTGTCGTCGGGGAGACGGTCGAAGATCTTGGACCCGACGTCGTCGATCAGGGTCGTGAAGTCATCGGGAGACCACGTTTTTCCGATACCGCCGGGGAACAGGCTGTCACCGGTGAACAGGTGCGCGAAGCCGTCGGGATCGTCATACAGAAGTCCGATCGAACCGGGTGTATGCCCAACGAGGTGGATGACTTCGAGTTCGCACGAACCGACGAGGATGCGCGCACCGTCGGTGACCCGCGTGGTGACCGGGACGGGGAGTGCATCGGCATCGGCCTCGCCGGCAACCGTCTCGGCCCCGGTGGCCGCGACGACCGCTTCGAGCGCTTGCCAATGGTCGCCATGCTGGTGCGTCGTGACGACTTTCGACAATCCCTTCTCGCCGATCAAAGCAAGCAGCGTGTCCGCGTCGTTGGCCGCATCGATGAGCACTTGTTCGCCGGTGAGATTGCACCGCAAAAGGTATGCGTTGTTGGCCATCGGTCCGACTTCGACCTTGGTGATGCTCAAATCGTCGAGTTCACGGGTGTCGCTGGGGCCGCCAACGGCCACGTCGCCTAGATACGTCATAGCGCTAAGCGTGCCAGATGGGCTTCCGCCTTCGGTTTTGTCTGACCCGCTCTATAAGATAAAGGTGGCCACAAATACGCACACATTCAGGGGAACACTTGACAGACCGCCTCGTGATTCGCGGCGCACGCGAACACAATCTGAAGGACGTCTCACTTGATTTGCCGCGCGATTCCCTGATCGTGTTCACCGGGCTGTCCGGTTCGGGCAAATCCTCGCTCGCCTTCGACACGATCTTCGCCGAGGGCCAGCGTCGTTATGTCGAATCCTTGTCCGCCTATGCCCGTCAATTCCTGGGTCAGATGGACAAACCCGACGTCGATTTCATCGAAGGCCTGTCGCCGGCTGTGTCGATCGATCAGAAGTCGACGTCGCGCAACCCGCGTTCGACCGTCGGCACCATCACCGAGGTTTATGACTACCTCCGCCTCTTGTATGCGCGTGCCGGCCGCCCACACTGCCCCGTGTGCGGTGAGCCGATCGCTCGCCAGACTCCGCAACAAATCGTCGACCGGATCATGTCGCTCGCGGAGGGCACCAAGTTCCAGGTGCTCGCACCGATAATTCGCGGGCGCAAAGGCGAATACACCGAGCTCTTCCGCCAACTCCAGTCGCAAGGCTTCAGCCGCACGATGGTCGACGGTGAGCAACACCTTCTGGCCGACGAGCCGCCGACCCTCGCCAAACAAAAAAAACACACGATCGAGGTGGTTGTCGACCGTTTGACAGTCAAGGACAGCTCCCAGCAGCGACTCACCGAGTCGGTCGAGACCGCTCTCGGGCTGGCCGACGGCCTGGTCATTTTCGACTTCGTCGACTTGCCCGCCAAAGACCCCAATCGCACCCGGCGCTTCTCCGAAAAACTTTCCTGCCCCAACGACCACCCGTTGGCCGTCGACGAACTCGAGCCGCGGTCGTTTTCCTTCAACGCCCCGTTTGGCGCCTGTCCCGATTGCCACGGACTCGGCAACCGGATGGAAGTCGACCCCGAACTGATAGTCCCCGATCCTGGCAAGTCGCTCACCGAAGGCGCCATCTCGCCGTGGTCGTCGGCCCAGGTCTCCGAATACTTTGCGCGTCTCCTCGAGGCGCTTGCGCAAGAACTCGGCTTCAGTGTCGACGCACCCTTTGGCGAACTCTCCGACCAAGCCCGGCAAGCAGTTCTGCACGGTCATCCGACCAAGGTGCACGTGCGTTACAAAAACCGTTATGGCCGCGAACGGTCCTACTACACGTCGTTTGAGGGCGCGATTCCCTACATCGAACGCCGCCACGCCGACACCGAGTCGGACACCAGCCGCGAACGCTACGAGGGGTTTATGCGCGAAGTCCCGTGCCCGACCTGTGGGGGCACCCGGCTCAAGCCGGTCATCCTGGCGGTCCAGCTCAACTCGGAGACGCAGGGACCCAAGAACATCGCCGAAGTCTGTGCGTTGTCGATCCGTGAGGCAGCCGTTTACCTGCAAAACCTCGAGATGACCGACCGCGAGCGCCAGATCGGCGAACGCGTCCTCAAAGAAATCAACGAACGACTTCGGTTCCTGCTCGATGTCGGCCTCGACTACCTTTCCCTCAACCGCAATGCCGGCTCCTTGTCCGGCGGCGAAGCCCAGCGCATCCGACTCGCGACCCAAATCGGTGCCGGACTCGTCGGCGTCCTGTATGTGCTCGACGAACCCTCGATCGGCCTGCACCAGCGCGACAACCACCGCCTTATCGAGACGCTCGTACGCTTGCGCGATCTCGGCAACACCCTGATCGTGGTCGAACACGACGAAGACACCATCCGTGCCGCCGACTGGGTCGTCGACATCGGTCCGGGTGCCGGCGAACACGGGGGCCAGGTCATTGTGTCGGGCGAAGTGAAGGAGCTCCTTGAAAACGAGGAGTCACTGACCGGTCAATACCTGTCAGGTCGCAAGAAGATTCCGCTGCCCACCAAGCGCCGCAAGCGGGTCAAGGGTCACGAACTCACAGTGCACGGCGCCAGAGAACACAACCTCCAGGACATCGACGTCACCTTCCCGTTGGGACTGTTCATCGCCGTGACGGGCGTGTCGGGTTCGGGAAAGTCGACCCTCGTCAACGACATTCTCTACACCTCGCTGGCTCGTCAGATCTACAAAGCCCGCACCATCCCGGGCCGCCACCGCACCATCAGCGGCGTCGACAAGATCGACAAGGTCATCCACGTCGACCAGTCGCCGATCGGTCGCACCCCGCGTTCCAACCCGGCGACCTACACCGGTGTCTGGGACCACGTGCGAAAGTTGTTTGCGCAAACGGCCGAAGCCAAGATGCGCGGTTATCTCCCCGGCAGGTTCTCGTTCAACGTCAAGGGCGGCCGCTGCGAGGCCTGCGCCGGCGACGGCACCATCAAAATCGAGATGAACTTCCTTCCCGATGTCTACGTGCCGTGCGAGGTGTGCCACGGCGCACGTTACAACCGCGAGACCCTCGAGGTTCACTACAAAGGCAAGACGGTCGCCGATGTCCTCGACATGCCGATCGAGGAGGCCGTCGAATTCTTCGAGGCAATTCCGGCGATCGCCCGCCATTTGCGGACACTCGTCGATGTCGGCCTCGGATATGTCCGACTCGGCCAGTCGGCACCAACCTTGTCCGGCGGCGAAGCCCAACGGGTCAAACTCTCGGCCGAATTGCAAAAACGTTCGACCGGAAGCACTGTCTATGTCCTCGACGAGCCGACAACGGGTCTGCATTTCGAGGACATCCGCAAACTGCTGGGAGTTCTGGACCGGCTCGTCGATGCGGGCAATACAGTCATCGTGATTGAGCACAACCTCGACGTCATCAAGACCGCCGACTGGCTCATCGACATGGGTCCCGAAGGGGGCAGCGGCGGCGGCCTGCTGATCGCCGAGGGCACGCCCGAACAGGTCGCGGTCAATCCCAAGAGCTATACGGGCACTTTTCTGGCTCACGTTCTCGCCGATCATTCTTAACCTGTTTTAAAGGTTCCAATGAGGTCAAGCGGGCACAATGGAATCTCCGGCCGACACGAAGCACTCAAGCAGCTGAACCCAACCGAATGAATACCAACCCGAATTTAAGGGAATGTCGATGAGTTTTGATCCCTCTGACCGACGCACCGTTCTACGAGGAGTCGCGGTGATTGGTGCGGGTGCTGCCCTGACCGCTTGTGGCGCAGGTCCGTCCTCGAGCGGCGGCGAGTCGACCTCCGATACGCCGGCAGCAGGCACGCCGGTCGGCAAGGCCGCCGATGTTCCGGTCGGAAGTGGCAAGATCTTCGCCGATCAAAAGGTTGTGGTCACGCAACTCACAGCAGGTGATTTCAAGGCGTATTCGGCCGTATGCACTCATCAGGGCTGTATCGTGAGTTCGATCGACAAGTCCGAAATCCAATGCGCTTGCCATGGCAGCGCCTACTCGATCAAGGATGGTTCGGTCGTCGCCGGCCCGGCGACAACAGCCCTCCCTTCCGCGACTGTGACCGACAAGAACGGCACTCTCACCCTCGGTTGAGCTCCGTCCTCTGATTGGGCCCGCCGAACTGTCCTCGCCACCCCGTAGGCTGGTGTTGTGGCTGATCCTGCGACTTACCGCCCGGCGACGGGAGAAATCCCCGATGAACCCGGCGTCTATCGCTTCAGCGACGCAGAGCGCCGGGTGATCTATGTCGGCAAAGCAAAGTCGCTCCGCTCGCGACTCAATTCCTATTTTCAGGACCTTGCCGGACTCCACCCGCGCACTCAGCACATGGTGACCACGGCGACGGGGGTCGACTGGACGGTCGTCAACACTGAGGTCGAGGCGCTCCAACTCGAATACACCTGGATCAAAGAATTCAATCCACGTTTCAACGTGCGTTTTCGCGACGACAAGTCCTACCCCTGGCTTGCAGTGACGGTCAATGACGAATTCCCGCGCGTCATGGTCATGCGTGGTTCCCGCCGCAAGGGCGTCCGCTACTTCGGCCCCTACACGCATGCCTGGGCTATCCGCGAAACCGTCGATCTGCTGCTCCGTGTCTTTCCCATGCGCTCGTGTTCCCAGGGGACCTTCCGTCGTGCTCAGCAAATCGGCCGTCCATGCCTTCTCGGTGACATCGGCAAGTGCGCCGCACCCTGCGTCGGCCGGGTGACACCAGAGGAGCACCGCAGCATCGTCGAGGACTTCACCAGTTTTGTCGCCGGCCAGACCACGACGTACCTGCGCCGGCTCGAGCGTGACATGGCAACCGCGGCCCGCGAGGAGAAGTATGAACGCGCCGCCGTCCTGCGTGACGACATCGCCGCCCTTACCAAGGTTCTGGAACAAAACGCCATCGTCTTCGGCGACGGCACCGATGCAGATGTCATCGCCCTCGCCGAGGATCCGCTCGAAGTTGCGGTCCAGATCTTTTCGGTGCGCGGCGGACGCATCCGGGGTCAACGTGGCTGGGTGGCAGACAAGGCCGACGATGCAGGCACGGCCGAACTCGTCGAGCGTGCGATCGTCAAGCTTTATGAAGAGGAGCCGAGCGACTCCATACCCCGCGAAGTGCTGGTGCCGGTGGTTCCGTCCAACCGACCGATCCTGTCAGCCTGGCTTCAAGAGACCCGCGGCTCCCAAGTGAGCCTTCGGGTTCCGCAACGCGGCGACAAACGTGCCCTGATGCAGACCGTCGAACAAAATGCCAAACAGGCCCTCGTCCGCCACAAGACCAAGCGATCCGGTGACTTGACGACGCGCAGCAAGGCGCTGGAGGAAATCCAGGAGTCCCTTGGCCTCAAGACGGCACCGTTGCGGATCGAATGTTACGACGTTTCCAATCTTCAGGGCACCGAAATTGTTGCGTCAATGGTTGTGTTCGAAGACGGTTTGCCGCGCAAGTCCGAATATCGACGCTTCACTGTGCGTTTCGAGGGCCAAAACGACGTCGCCGCAATGCATGAGGTGATCACCCGCCGGTTCGAGCGATTGTTGCGCGTCCAAGCCGAAAACGACGAGGACGGTCCCGGCATCGACCCGGAGACCGGCCGACCGCGCAAATTTTCGTATGCGCCGGCCCTCGTGGTGGTCGACGGCGGGCCGCCGCAGGTCGCCGCGGCCAAAAAGGCGATGGACGAACTGGGCATCACCGGCATAGCGCTGTGCGGACTGGCGAAACGGCTCGAAGAAGTCTGGCTGCCCGGCGACGTCGACCCCGTCATCTTGCCGCGCACGAGCGAGGGACTCTATTTGCTGCAGCGTATCCGCGACGAAGCCCATCGCTTCGCGATCACTCATCACCGCAGTCGTCGCACGAAGACCATGGTCCGCAGTGAGCTCGACGATGTGGTCGGTCTCGGGCCCACGCGGCGCAAAGCTTTGCTGAAGGTTTTCGGCTCGGTCAAAAAACTCCGTGCAGCCACGGTGGACGAAATCGCGGAAGTGCCCGGAATCGGCTCATCTACGGCACAATCCATAGTCGAGTCCCTCGCGCGCAAGAATGGGGACCGGACGCCAGCGGTCAACATGATGACCGGTGAGATCATGGAGGACGAATGACCGACATCGACGAATTCGTCCTTGTTACCGGTATGACAGGGGCGGGCCGAGGCACCGCGGCAAAAGTCCTCGAAAAACTGGGCTTTTATGTCATCGACAACCTCCCGCCGGAACTTCTGAGCGCTGCCATCACCTCGATCCAACGGTCTGAGGACATTGGTCGTCTTGCCGTCGTCGTCGATGCCCGCTCACGCGAATTCTTCGGCGGACTTGCCGACCAGTTGGTGGAGCTTCGTCAGCAGGGGGTCACGGCGCAGATCCTCTTCCTCGAAGCCGCCGACGAGGTGCTGGTTCGCCGGCAGGAAGCCGCCCGCAGACCGCACCCGCTGAGCCTCGAGGGTCGGCTGATCGACGGACTCGACCGTGAACGCAAACTCCTGCGCATCCTGCGAGGCCGTGCCAACCTCGTCATCGACACGACCAACCTCAACGTGAACCAACTCGCCCAGCGTGTCCGCGCGGCCTTCGAAGACGCCGATTCGCGTGGTTTGCGCGCCTCGGTGGTGTCGTTCGGGTTCAAATACGGCATCCCGATCGACGCGGACATGGTTGCCGATATGCGATTCCTGCCCAATCCGTTCTGGGTCGACGGACTTCGACCGCAAAGCGGTCTTGATACTCCGGTGCGCGACTTTGTCCGCGACCAGCCGAGGGCCGAGGAGTTCCTCGACCGCTACGAGGGTCTCGTTGCCTTGTTGACCGACGGTTTTCTGCGCGAGGACAAACACTTCCTGACCATTGCCTTCGGCTGCACCGGCGGGCGCCACCGCAGCGTGGCGATGTCGGAGGCCTTCGCCGAACGTCTTCGCGTCAATGGGGTCAAGACACTTGTCGTCCATCGTGATCTGGGTCGCGAATGATTGCTCGAACTCTTTCCCCGGGGCTGCACAACGAAAAAAATATCAAGATCGTTGCCCTCGGCGGTGGCCACGGCCTTGCCGCGACCCTCTCGGCGTTGCGCCGGTTGCCGGCCGATGTCACCGGCATTGTCACTGTTGCCGACAACGGCGGATCCTCAGGAAGGCTGCGCGATGAACTCGGCGTCCTGCCGCCCGGCGATCTGCGGATGGCACTCGCGGCCTTGTGCGGAGACGACGATTGGGGCCGCACCTGGGCCGATGTGTTGCAACACCGGTTCACCAGCGACGGTGCTCTTCACGGGCATGCTGTCGGCAATCTTCTCATTGCCGCGATCTGGGATCAGTTGGGCGATCACGTCGCCGGACTCGATCTGGTCGGCCAATTACTTGGTGCCCAGGGGCGGGTACTGCCAATGGCAGCGGTTCCGCTCAACATCGCGGCCGACGTACGTTTGCGCGCCAATCCGGCTGAGATAACTCGAATAAGCGGCCAGGTCCAGGTTGCCACCGCTGACGGGACAGTTCTGGGAGTTCACCTCGAACCGAGCGACCCGCCGGCATGCCCCGAAGCCGTTGCGGCGATCGACGCCGCCGACTGGGTGGTCATCGGGCCGGGATCGTGGTTCACCAGCGTCATTCCGAATCTTCTCGTCCCGGGCCTCCGCGCGGCGCTCAACAGGACCTCGGCTAAACGCATACTCGTGCTCAATCTCGGTGAGCAGGACGGGGAGACCGCGGGTTTTTCACCGGAGAACCATCTGGAAGTTCTCGCCGCCCATGCTCCTGAGCTCGAACTCGACTATGTGCTCGCCGATTTCGCTATGGTTGAGGGGACAGGCAGCCTCGCCGCAACGGCAAAATATCTGGGAGCCGAATTGATGACAGCCAACATTTCCATGGCTCCCGGATCTGTTCAACACGATCCGTTGCGGCTGGCCTCCGCATTTCATCAGATCATGATGCAGGCATAGAGTGTCGCGTACCTACTTTTGGGCCAAGGGAGCGGAAATAACTGCATGGCAATGACGGCTCAAGTCAAGGCGGAACTCGCCAGCACGACCATCACCAAGGTGTGCTGCCGCAAAGCAGAGGTTTCGTCGATGCTTCGCTTCGCGGGCGGTCTTCACATCGTCAGCGGACGCATTGTTGTTGAAGCCGAACTCGACACCGGCGCGGCCGCCCGTCGCCTCCGCAAGGATATCGCCGAAATCTACGGCCACGGCAGTGAAATTCTCGTCGTTCAGGGCGCCGGCATTCGCAAGGGAACCCAATACATCGTTCGTGTATCCAAGGACGGCGAAGCACTTGCGCGCCAGACCGGTTTGCTCGACGGGCGTGGCCGCCCTGTTCGCGGGCTTCCGCCCCAGGTTGTCTCCGGGGCCTCCTGTGACTCGGTTGCCGCCTGGCGCGGAACCTTCCTTGCCCACGGCTCGCTCACCGAGCCGGGACGATCTTCGGCTCTGGAGATCACCTGCCCCGGACCCGAAGCCGCCCTCGCGCTCGTCGGTGCCGCTCGTCGCCTCGGCATCGGATCCAAGGCCCGTGAAGTACGCGGCGTCGACCGCGTCGTCATCCGCGACGGCGAGGCCATCGGAGCGCTCCTGACCCGGCTGGGTGCCCACGAATCCCTGCTGGCATGGGAAGAACGCCGGATGCGCCGCGAGGTACGCGCAACAGCCAACCGGCTCGCCAATTTCGACGACGCCAACCTGCGCCGCTCGGCACGCGCTGCCGTCGCCGCCGGTGCCCGGGCCCAACGCGCACTCGAGATCCTCGGTGACGGCGTTCCCGATCATTTGCGGATGGCCGGCAACCTGCGCGTCGAACACCGCCAGGCAAGTCTGGAAGAGCTCGGCCAACTACACGATCCTGTCCTGACGAAGGACGCCATCGCGGGTCGCATCCGCCGCTTGCTTGCCATGGCCGACAAACATGCCGAAGAGCTCGGGATTCCCGACACCGAGGCGAGTCTCAATGCAGAGATACTGCCTGAGGCCTGAGGGTCGAAGTCATGGGGCTGCCAAGCCGTGAGATCGTCCCGATGCGAATGCATAAAGGATGACCCAACTCGCTACGATAGGTAACACCACCTCATCGATTTTCAGGAGTTAAATCCCCGTGACTGTTCGCGTAGGAATCAATGGCTTTGGCCGTATCGGCCGCAACTTCTACCGGGCAGTTCAGGCTTCCGGTGCCGACATCGAGATCGTCGCGGTCAATGACCTGACCGACAACAAGACGCTCGCCCACCTCCTCAAGTACGACTCGACCTTGGGCCGACTCGACGGCCAAGTCAGCTATGACGAAACATCAATCAGCGTGGGCGACCAAAAGATCGCTGTCTTCGCCGAGCGCGATCCGTCCAAACTCGACTGGGCCGGTGTCGGCGCCGACATCGTGGTCGAATCCACCGGGTTCTTCACCGACGCGACCAAGGCCAAGGTCCACATCGACGGTGGTGCCAAAAAGGTCATCATCTCCGCCCCGGCCAAAAATGAAGACGTCACGATTGTCATGGGTGTCAACCACGAAAGTTACGATCCCGAAGCGCACACCGTGATTTCCAACGCCTCGTGCACAACCAACTGCCTCGCGCCGATGGCCAAGGTGCTCAACGACGGTCTCGGAATCGAACGCGGATTGATGACCACGATCCACGCCTACACGGGTGACCAGAACCTGCAGGACGGGCCGCACAGCGACCTGCGTCGCGCCCGCGCTGCCGCTATCAATATCATTCCCACGTCGACTGGCGCCGCCAAAGCGGTCGCCCTCGTCCTCCCCGAGCTCAAGGGCAAACTCGACGGGTTTGCGTCCCGGGTGCCGGTGCCGACCGGTTCGGCCACCGACCTGACATTCACAGCGTCGCGTGAAACCACGGTCGACGAGGTCAACGCCATCGTCAAGGCCGCCGCCGCCGAGGGCCCACTCAAGGGCTACCTCGTCTACACCGACGATCCGATCGTGTCGACCGACATTGTGACCGACCCGGCTTCCTGCATCTTCGACTCGGGCCTCACCAAGGTCATCGGCGACCAGGTCAAGGTGGTGGGCTGGTATGACAACGAATGGGGTTACTCCAACCGCCTCGTAGACCTTGTCGCCCACGTCGGCAAGTCACTGTGAAGTCAGATTCCTATGCCTTCAAAGTTTTCTAAGTCGTGAAAACGGTTTCGGATCTGGGCGATCTGCGCGGCAAACGTGTGCTCGTCCGCAGCGACCTGAATGTCCCGCTCGACGGTTCGACCATCTCCGACGACGGTCGTCTGCGGGCAAGCGTCCCCACCATTAAAGGACTTGCCGACGGCGGCGCCCGGGTCATCGTGCTGGCTCATCTGGGCCGTCCCCACGGTACGCCGGATCCGGCATACTCGTTGCGCCCCGTGGCGGTTCGTCTCGGCGAACTCCTCGACTCCCAGGTGTTCTTCGCCCGCGACACTGTCGGGGAAGATGCTCAGGCAGTTGTCGCAGGACTTGGTGACGGTGACATTGCCGTGCTCGAGAATGTGCGTTTCAACGTCGGCGAGACGAGCAAGGACGACACGGTTCGCGGCGCGTTCGCCGACCAACTTGCCGAACTCGCCGACGCCTTCGTCTCCGATGGTTTTGGCGTCGTCCACCGCAAACAGGCCAGCGTCTATGACATTGCCACTCGGTTGCCGGCCGCCGTCGGCGACCTTGTGCGGGCCGAAGTCGAAGTACTCAAACAACTGACAGAGAACCCCGAACGGCCTTATGTCGTTGTCTTGGGCGGTTCGAAAGTCTCCGACAAACTTGGCGTCATCGACAACCTGCTGAGCAAGGCCGACACGGTCATCATCGGTGGGGGCATGGTGTTCACCTTCTTGGCGGCTCAGGGCCACGAGGTCGGCAAGTCGTTGCTCGAAGCGGACCAACGTGAAATCGCCAGGGGCTACATCGCCGCGGCCGCCGAAAAGGGCGTGCGACTTCTGTTGCCGACCGACATCGTCGTTGCACCGGAGTTGAAGGCCGATTCAGCCGCAACGGTTGTTGCCGCGAACCAGATTCCCGCCGATCAAATTGGGCTCGACATCGGACCCGACTCGGCAGCAGCGTTCGCGGATGTCATCCGTGGCGCCAAGACTGCATTCTGGAATGGCCCGATGGGGGTCTTCGAGATGGAGGCCTTCGCGGCCGGCACCAGAGCGGTCGCCCAGGCGCTGACCGAGGTCGACGGACTGTCCGTCGTTGGCGGCGGCGATTCGGCTGCTGCCGTGCGCCAATTGGGCTTCGCGGATTCGGCCTTCAGCCACATTTCGACCGGCGGCGGTGCAAGTCTGGAATACCTTGAAGGCAAGACCTTGCCGGGTTTGGCCATTCTCGATCAGCAGAGTCTGGAAGTCCAATCAACAGACGGTAGGAAAGTATGAGCGCCGCGCGCGTGCCACTCATGGCCGGCAACTGGAAGTCGAACCTCAACCACCAGGAAGCCGTTGTGCTCGTCCAGAAGCTCGCCTGGACCTTGCAAGACAAGAAGCACGACTATGCCAAGGCCGAAGTCGTCGTCATCCCGCCGTTCACCGACATCCGCAGCGTGCAGACGCTCATCGACGGCGACCAGCTCAAAATTGCTTATGGCGCTCAAGACGTGTCCGAACATGACGGCGGCGCCTACACCGGCGAAATCTCGGCGGCGATGCTGGCGAAACTCGGTTGCTCATACGTTGTCGTCGGTCATTGCGAGCGACGCGAATACCACGAGGAGAGCGACACCGTCGTCAACGCCAAAGCCCACAAAGCGCTCGCGCAAGGAATCACGCCAATCGTTTGCGTCGGTGAGGGGCTCGACATACGCAAGTCGGGTGAACACGTTGCCTACGCGCTCGCCCAGGTCGACGCTTCGCTCGCCGGATTCAGCGCCGATCAGGTCGCCGGTCTTGTTGTCGCCTATGAGCCCATCTGGGCCATTGGTACCGGCGAGGTGGCCACGCCCGATGATGCGCAGGAAGTCTGCAGCGCGATCAGAAAACGCGTTTCGGTGACCTCGTCGCCCGAAGCGGCAGCGGCATTGCGTATCCTTTACGGCGGATCAGTCAAGGCCGCGAATATCGCAGCGATCATGGCCCAGCCCGATGTGGATGGTGCGTTGGTCGGTGGAGCAAGTCTCCAAGCAGCGGAGTTCGCCGGTATTGCCAGGTTCTATTCAATGCCCGACTTGTCAGGCGCCACCAAATAGTGGAGGATTCCGCACCTATGACCAAAGGTAAGAAATGATCTTGATTTTCTCCATCATTTTGGCGGCGAGCAGTTTGCTGATAACCGTCCTTGTGCTCATGCACAAAGGAAGCGGTGGTGGCCTGTCCGCCATGTTCGGCGGCGGTATTTCGAGTTCCCTCGGCAGCTCTTCTGTCGCGGAACGAAACCTTGACCGCATCACCGTCGGTGTCGCCATCGTCTGGGTTGTGAGCATATTTGTTGTTGCACTGCTCCTGAAGGCGAGCTCATAAGTGGCCGCAGGTGCTATCCGGGGCAGCCGAATCGGCTCAGGCCCCATGGGCGAAGCCGAGCGCGGAGAAGCAGCGCCGCGTCAGGTTGTCGCCTATTTCTGCAACAACAAACACAACACCGTGTTGAGTTTTGCCGTTGAAGCCGAGGCACCCGAATCCTGGGACTGCCCTCGCTGCGGTATGCCGGCGAGCCTGGATCAGGATAATCCGCCAACGGCGCCCAAGATCGCCCCTTACAAGACGCACTTGGCCTATGTGAAGGAACGCCGTTCGGACACCGAAGCGGCCGAGATCCTGACCGAGGCATTGCAACTGCTTCGCACCCGTCGTAAGCGCGGCGAAGTCATCTACTGAACCCGATCGTCCCCCCGGGGACGAACGAATCGACCTGAGGGCCGACCTGCGGGCATGAGGTCAATTCTTGCGTTCGGCTCAACAAGTCAGAGTTGTGAGGCGGCGGCTTCGTCGAGGAGCCAGAGGGTTTCACGGCTGCCATGTACGCCGCTTGCCGGGGTGTCGACAACAACGGGGTCGTCCCCAAGGGCCGTCGCGACAGCCTCGGCCTTTCCCTCGCCGGCCACAAGGAACCACACGCTGTCGGCGTGGTTGAGCGTCGGCATCGTCATCGAGAGGCGTACCGGCGGCGGTTTGGGGGAGTCGAAGACCTCGACGACTTTGCGTTCGGTTTCGTGGAGTTGGGCAAAACCGGGAAACAGCGAGGCCACGTGTGCGTCGGGGCCGACGCCGAGCAACACCAGGTCGAACGGCGCCTCGGGGACCTCACCGGCATAGGCATCGGCCGCCTCGGCGGCGCTGTAGGCGCAATCGTGAGCCGGCATCACGTGGATGTGGTCCTCGGGAACACCGAGCCGGGTCAGGAATGAGTCGCGCGCCTGCTGGTCATTGCGGTCTGCATGGCCGGCCGGGACGAACCGTTCGTCGCCCCAGTAGAAGTCGACGTGCTTCCAGTCGACGGTGCCGGCTTCGAGCGCCTCATAACTGGCGATGGCGATCGAGCCACCCGTGAGGACAACAGAAGGGGTCGTGCCGGCGGCCTGGATCGCCGCGAGCCGACCGTTTATACGTCCGGCAACCGAGGTGGCCAACGCAGCGGCATCGGCCGAGATCTCAACGCTCACGCGTCGAGTTCTTTCAGCATATGGGTGATCGTCTCTTCATAGATTTCGTCGTTGTCGAGCCGGCGCAAATCCTCGGCCAGGAGCTCGGCGTGGGTGCGTGCCCCAAGTGGCACGTGGTGATCGGCCGCACCCGGAACGCTGAAGTTGCAGGTCGAGTCATTGATGCGCTCGATCGTCACGTCACCGATGGCGGTTGTGAGTGTCACCGAGGAAATGTGGTCGGCGTCCCCTCGCTGCACGGTCAGCCTTATCTTCAGCCGACTTTCGAGCCAACTGACGAGCAGTTCGGCGGCTGGATTGCCCGCCCCCGTCACGAGGTGGCCGCTGGTGACCTTGGCGCTTGTCTGGTCAAGCGCGGCAGCCAGCAGGGCCCGCCAAGGCGTCAGACGCGTCCAGGAGAGATCGGTGTCGCCGGGCGCATAGTTGCGCGCCACGGCACGCAGCGCACGGATCGGTGAGGCCGTGCTCTCTGCATCGGTCAGCCGACGCTGCGCCAAACGCCCGATGGCGTCCTCGGACGGAATTTCGGGGGCCTTGTTGGGCCACCAGACAACCACGGGCGAATCGGGCAATAACAAGGGGAGCACAACAGATTCGGCATGTTTGGTCAGTTCCCCGGAAACACGCAACAGAATCGATTCGCCGGTCGAGTCGTGGCCGACCCGGACCTTGGCATCGAGGTTGGCCCGACCGCGGTTCGAGCCACGGATCACTCCGATGACGCGGGAGGGATGTTCCTTGGACAGGGTGGTCGCAGTGCGCAATGTCTCGGCGACGCCGTCCTCGTCGGTGATGACGACAAGTGTCAGGACCATGTCCATTGCGGGGCTGCCGGCGGCGCGACGGGCGCGCACCATCGATTGGGCGATCTTCGAGGAGTTGGTATTGAGAAGTACGGTCTCCATAACTAGGGCCTCCTCCAGACGCGGCCGTCGCGGGCCAGCATCTTGTCCGCCGAGACCGGACCCCACGTCCCCGATGGGTAGGTGTCGATGTTCTTGCAGCGGGCCCAATATTCGATCACCGGGTCGAGGATCTTCCAGGCCAGTTCGACCTCTTCGAGTTGCGGGAACAGCGGTGGGTCGCCGAGCAGCACGTCGAGGATGAGGCGTTCATACGCCTCGGGGCTGCTTTCGACAAAGGCACCGCCGTAGGCGAAGTCCATGTTGACGTCGCGGATCTCCATGGCTGTGCCGGGAACCTTCGCCCCGAATCGCAGGGTCACGCCTTCGTCGGGCTGGATGCGCATGACGAGGGAATTCTGGCCGAGCTCTTCGACGTCGTTGCTGCCGAAGGGTTGGTGCGGTGCACGCTTGAACACCACGGCGACCTCGGTCACGCGACGACCGAGCCTCTTGCCGGCACGCAAATAAAAGGGGACGCCGGCCCAGCGGCGGGTCGCGATGTCGATGCGCATCGCGGCAAACGTCTCGGTGGTCGAGTCTGCAGGAATGTCCTGCTCTTGCAGATAGCCGGGAACTTCTTCGCCGCCGGCCCAGCCTTCGGCATATTGCGCGTGAGCCGTATGTAGGTCCATGCGCTCGGGTGGTCGCGCGTTGGCGAGGATCTTCTGCTTTTCGATGCGCAGGCTGTAGGCGTTGAAGGAGACGGGTTCTTCCATGGCAACGAGGGCCATCAATTGCAACAAGTGGTTCTGAATAACGTCACGGGCTGCGCCGATGCCGTCGTAGTAGCCCGCACGCGAACCGATGCCGATGTCTTCGGCCATGGTGATCTGTACGTGGTCGACATAGTTGGAGTTCCAGATCGGTTCGAACATGCCGTTGGCGAACCGGAAGGCCAGGATGTTCTGGACCGTCTCCTTGCCGAGGTAGTGGTCGATACGGAAGACGTTTTCCCGTGGAAAAACATCGGAGAGGAGCGCGTTGAGTTCCTGGGCGGAGTTGAGGTTGTGCCCGAACGGCTTCTCGATAACAACCCTGCGCCACGCATTGCCGGCTTCGGCGAGGCCGTGCTTTTTGAGCCTCGCAATGATCATCGGAAACAAGGTGGGCGGGGTGGACAGATAAAAAGCGTGATTGCCTCCAGTGCCGCGTTCGTCGTCGATCTCCTGAAGCCTGGTGACGAGCCGCTCCCAGGATTCGTCTTCGTCGAAGGCGCCGCCAACGAAGCGTAGGCCGGCGGCCATCTGTTTCCAGATATTTTCGCGCCACGGCGTCCGGGCACCTGCCTTGACGGCATCGCGCACATCGCTGACAAAATCTTTAATTGACGTGTCATGGCGGGCGAAGCCGATGAGCGCGAATCCCGGCGGCAGCAGCCCACGGTTGGTGAGGTCGTAGATCGCCGGGAGGAGCTTGCGGCGTGCCAAGTCGCCGGTGATGCCGAAGATCACGATGCTGCACGGCCCGGCAATCTGCGGGAGCCGACGATCGCGTGGATCGCGCAGGGGGTTGTTGGCAATCACGCGAGGACCTCGCGAAGCCGCGGAAGAGCGGCGGCTACGTCGCGCAAATGCAGGCGCAGGACCGGGCGGCCGTGATCGCGCAGGACCTTGGCGTCACCGGCGGCCTGCGAGCCGATGAAGTCACCGAAGGTGAAGTCGCGACCGGGCACCGCGAGGTCCTCATGGGCATCGCCGGTGATCTGCAGGAACAGTCCGTTCGGCGGGCCGCCCTTGTGATATTGACCGGTGGAGTGCAGGAATCGTGGACCCCAGCCGAACGTCACAGGTCGACCAGTGCGCAGCGCGAGGACTTCGCGGATGCCGGCGAAATCGGCATACTTATGCCGATTCAGATAAGCCTGAACGGCTAGGTAACCCTGACTAAGGTCGCTGTGGATGAGCAGGTCGAGGATGGCGTCTTCGAGCGTGTCGCGGTCGGTGCCGAAGACGTCGATGCCGTCTTCGGTGAACACCGGCTGCGGGGTTGTGTTACTTGCGCCAAGGAGTTCGCGGGCGGCTTTCTTTGCGCTCTCGACGTCGGGTTGGTCGAAAGGATTGATCCCGATCGCGCGGCCGGCAATTGCCACCGCGTCTTCCCAGATCATGAACAGAGCGCCCAGTCCGCCTTCGAGCGCGACCGAATATCCCGACAAGGATTCGGGCGCGTTTTTGCCACCGATCTCGACGAGGATGGAGTCTTGATTGTTGGGATTGAAGTTGACGGCGTTTTCGAACGGCACGACGACGGGCAGGATACCTTTGCCCTCTTTGCCAGTCGATTCGGCGACCAATTGTTCGATCCAGTCGCCGATGCCGTGGCGGGTCTGGTCGGCGATGACGAGTTTGTCGACACCGGCGTGATTGGCAACGCCCAAGAGCGTGCCGAGCCGAAGACCGGGATTGTCGGCGTCGTCGTGGCCCTGATGGGCGGCGACTTCTTCGGCGTCATCGAGAAGTTGGCCGATCGGTGCGCCGGCCAGTCCGCTTGGGACCAGCCCGAATGCCGTGAGCGCCGAATAGCGACCGCCGACGTGTGGATCGGCATGGAAGACGCGATAACCGGCTGCGGTGGCTTCCTCGTCGAGCGGTGAATCGGGATCGGTGACGACGACGATGTGATCGACGGGATTCAATCCGGCTGCGGTGAAGGCCGCCTCATAGGCGCGGCGTTGGGAATCTGTTTCGACTGTCCCACCGGACTTGCTCGACACGACGACGATGCTGCGTTCGAGCCGGTCGGCCAGTGCGCCACGAACCATGTCCGGATGGGAGGAATCGAGAACCGTGAGTTCGACCTCGGCGGCCCGGCAGATGACTTCGGGAGCCAGCGACGAACCGCCCATACCGCACAACACGACATGATCGAGCCCTTTGGCTTTGAAATCGGCACGAAGGGCCTCGATCTCTGTCACCAGAGGTCGCGAGGCCTCGGCGAGGTCGATCCAGGAGAGCCGGATGCTTGCCTCGTCCTCGGCGTCATGCCCCCATAGTGTTGGATCCTGAGCAGCCAGTCGCGAGGCGACCTTGTCGCTGATCGCCTGGCGCAAAGCAGTGTCGTATGCGTGCGTTGACAGCGTCGAGATCGCCAGAGCGGTCATGGTGTCAGGCCTTGTCCAACTCGTTCTGGACCGTCGCCACGAGTTCAGCCCAGGATTTGTCGAACTTGTCGAGGCCCTCGGTTTCGAGCAGGTCGACGACTTCGTCATAGGAAATGCCTTGTTCCTCGAGAGCGACTATGAGTTCGCGAGCTTCGTCATACGTACCGGTGACGGCGTCTCCGCGGACTTCACCGTGGTCGGCGAAGGCCTGCATCGTCTTTTCGGGCATCGTGTTGACGGTGTTGGTGACGACCAGTTCGCTGACATACATCGTGTCCGGATAGGCAGGGTCCTTGACACCGGTCGAAGCCCACAGCGGGCGCTGCTTGTTGGCGCCCTTGGCCGCGAGAGCTGCGAAACGCTCACTGCCAAAGACTTCTTCGTAGGCTTCGTAGGCGAGTCGGGCATTGGCGATGCCGGCCTTGCCGCGAAGCGGGCTGTCGGCGTCAAGGCGCTTGTCGACCTCGGAGTCGACGCGGCTGACGAAGAACGAGGCCACCGAGTGGATGGCGCTGAGATCGCGGCCTTCGGCAGCGGCTTGCTCGAGCCCGTAAAGGTAGGCATCCATCACTTCGCGGTATCGACCGAGGGCAAAGATGAGAGTGATGTTGACGCTGATGCCCTCGGAGATCGTGGCTGCGATGGCAGGTAGGCCTTCATGGGTCGCTGGGATCTTGATGAAAAGATTGGGTCGATCGACCTTGGCCCACAATTTGGCGGCAGTGTGAACCGTCTCGTCGGTGTCGCGGGCGAGGCCCGGCTCGACCTCGATCGACACACGGCCGTCGACGCCATTGCTCGCGTCAAAAGCGGGCCGCAGGACATCGCAGCCCTGCTGGACATCGGTGGTGGTGAGTTCGAAGACGACATCGTCGACGCCCATGCCGGTGGCCTTCAACTCGGAGACCTGCTCGCCATAACGATCGCCTTGAGACAAGGCGTTTGCGAAGATCGTCGGGTTGGTTGTGACGCCCACGACGTTGGATTCGGCGACGAGTTGGGCGAGGTTGCCCGAGGCTATGCGTTCGCGCGAAAGATCATCGAGCCAGATCGATACTCCTGCGTCGGCTAGTGCCTGGAGTCGTTCGTTCATGCCATCTCCTTGATGCTGTGTTCAAAATGTGCAGTGTTCATGTGTAGGAATGTCGCTCAGATCGAGGACGGGGAGTCAGGGTTGTCGCTCGGGCCGAACGGGCCGGCAGGGCGGGTATGGATGGGCACGGGGCCGCCACCGATGCGTGCAGCAGTATCAATCGATTCGCGGGCAGCGGCAGCAACGGCGTCGGCGGTGGTGCCGAATGCGTCATAAAGCTTGGCGAAATTGGCCGAGGATCCGTAGTGCTCGAGGCTAACGATGCGGCCGGCGTCGCCGACGAAGTCACGCCAACCGAGGCTGATGCCGGCTTCGACGCTGACCCGGGCACGCACGGCTGGCGGAATGACCGTGTTGCGGTAATCCTCGTCTTGCTGCTCGAACCATTCGCGGCATGGCATCGAGACGACGCGCGCCCTGATGCCTTCGGCGGCCAGGGTCTCGCGGGCCGCAACCGCCAACTGCACTTCGGAGCCGGTGCCGATGAGGACGACATCGGGCTCGCCCTCTGTGTCGAGCAGTGTGTAGGCGCCCTTGGAAACATTATCGACGCTCGCCCAGTGCTGTCCGGTGCTGTCATCGGTGCCACGAGGAAAGGTGGGAACGTTTTGACGACTCAGGGCCAAAGCCGTGGGACGGTCGTTGATGGCAAGCACAGCTTTCCAGGCCGCGACGGTTTCATTGGCATCCGCGGGGCGGATCACGTCGAGGCCGGGGATCGCACGCAGGGCGGCGAGGTGTTCGACCGGCTGGTGTGTCGGGCCGTCTTCACCAAGTCCGATCGAGTCGTGCGTCCACACATACGTGATAGCGAGTTCCTGTAACGCCGCGAGGCGCACCGAGGGACGCATGTAATCGCTGAACACAAGGAACGTGCCGCCGTAGACGCGCGTGGGTCCGTGCAAGGCGATGCCGTTGAGCACGGCGCCCATGGCGTGTTCGCGGATGCCGAAGTGAAGGACCCGGCCGAACCAGTCGCCCTTGAACAACTTCGTTGAGCGCTCCGGCGGAATGAATGACGGTTGGCCCTTGGGCGTCGTGTTGTTGGAGCCGGCAAGGTCGGCTGAACCGCCCCAGAGCTCGGGCAACACCTTGGCCGCAGCAGTGAGGAACTCGCCGGACGCAACGCGGGTGGCGACACCCTTGTCGCTCGCCTCGTAAATCGGCAGATCTGCTTCCCAACCGTTGGGCAGAACCCGTGCGGCCAGGCGTTGGAGGAGAGCCGTGCCTTCGGCATGAGTGGCCGACCAGTCGTCGAACTCCTGCTGCCAAGCGGCCTGGAGTTCGGTACCGCGGGTGCGGGCCGAACGGGTATGGGCAATGACGGCGTCGTCGACGGCGAAGGACTGTTCAGGATCGAATCCGAGGATTTTCTTGGTGGCCGCGATTTCCTCGGCGCCCAGAGCCGAACCGTGCGAGGCGCCGGTGTTCTGCTTGGTCGGCGCGGGCCAGGCGATTATGGTGCGCAGCTTGATGAAGCTCGGCTTGTCGGTGACGGCGTCGGCGGCGATGAAAGCATCGAAAAGTTCCTGGACGTTTTCTTCATAACCGGTGCCGCCATTGGTCCAGTCGACGGTCTGGACGTGCCAGCCATAGGCCTCATATCGCTTGGCGACATCTTCACTGAACGCCACATCGGTGTCGTCTTCGATCGAAATCTCGTTGTCGTCATACAGGACGGTGAGGTTGCCGAGCTTTTGGTGACCGGCGAGCGAGGAGGCTTCGCCGGAGACGCCTTCCTCGAGGTCGCCGTCGGAGCACATGACGTAGACGTGATGGTCGAAGATGCTCTCGCCGAGGGGGGCTTCAGGGTCGTACAGTCCGTGTTCGCGGCGTGCGGCCATCGCCATCCCGACCGCGTTGCCGACACCCTGACCGAGTGGGCCGGTGGTGACTTCGACGCCGGCGGTGTGGTTGTGCTCGGGGTGACCGGGGGTCTTGCTTCCCCACGTGCGCAGGCTCTTGAGGTCGTCGAGCGTGACGTCATAGCCGGCGAGATAAAGCTGGATGTATTGCGTCAGGCTGGAATGTCCGCACGAGAGGACGAAACGATCCCGCGCGAACCAATGAGGATCCGCGGGGTTGTGGTGCATGAGTTTTTGGTAGATGAGATAGGCGGCCGGCGCGAGGCTCATTGCCGTGCCGGGGTGACCGTGTCCGACCTTTTCGACCGCGTCGGCGGCCAGCAGTCTGGCGGTGTCAACAGCCAGTTTATCGAGGTCGTTCCAGTCCAGGGACTTGTTAGCTGTCGTCACAGCGCGGGCTCCAACTCATCGTGCGTCTAGGTCGCCGGCCGGGTTGTCCGAGCCATCGGTACGAGCCTACTCGGCTGGCATTAGACTGCATGACGTGACTGCGGTGGATCCAGAATTTTCTACGCCCGTTGATGCGGCGTCCCTTAGTCGTCCCTCATCGGTACGCGATGTCGTCGGTTCCTACATCGCACTGATGAAGCCGCGGATCATCGAATTGCTGCTGCTCACGACCGTGCCGGTCATGTTTCTGGCCCAACAGGGCGTGCCTCCTCTCGGCCTCGTGCTCTGGACCTTCGTCGGTGGCACGCTGTCTGCCGGAAGCGCCAATGCGCTCAACTGTGTGGTCGACGCCGACATCGACCAATTGATGCGCCGGACCCAGCGCCGGCCATTGCCCAGACACCGTGTGTCTACCCGCAATGCGTTGGTCTTCGGTCTCCTTCTCGGCGTTGTGTCGACCGTATGGCTGTGGGTCCTCGTCAACCCTTTGTCGGCGCTGCTGGCTCTGGCCGCCAACGTCTTCTACGTGGTCGGCTACACGATGATCCTCAAGCGCCGGACCTCGCAAAACATCGTGTGGGGCGGAGCGGCGGGTTGCTTCCCGGCCCTGATCGGCTGGACCGCGATCACCAACGAGCTCGCCTGGGCGCCGGTCGTGCTGTTCATGGTCGTCTTCTTCTGGACGCCACCGCATTTTTGGGCGCTCGCTATGCGTTATCGCGAAGACTATTCCGCGGCCAGCGTCCCCATGTTGCCTTCCATCGCATCGTCCAAGGTCGTCGCCAAACAGATCGTCATCTATGCCTGGGTCATGGTCGGCACGTCATTGTTGCTGTGGCCGATCACGCCCACCGGATGGTTCTATCCCGTCGCGGCACTCGCTCTCGGTGTCGCTTTTCTCGTCGAGGCCCACGGCCTCAAGGCGCGCTCGCAAGACAGCGAAGAGTTGTCCGTCATCAAACCGATGCGACTCTTCCACTGGTCCAACGCCTATCTCGCGTTGCTGTTCGTCTCCGCAGCGATCGATCCGTTCCTGCGCTGAGAGCCCTCCCCCGTTCGGCGGTGAGTTAGGCACTACCGTCCTGCAGGGCCGGTGGGTTAGGCACTACCAGAGGCGATCCCGTGGTGCCTATGTCACCGCCGCCTCGGGTCGTGCGTCGTGATCGGCCAGAATGCGGTTATGGATGTAAGTATTGTTGGCCCCGACGACTGGTCCGATTGGCGGCATTTGCGGCTGCGTTCGTTGACCGAAAACCCCGAGGCCTTCGCGAGTTCAGTGATCATGTGGACCGGCGACCGTGACACCGAAGCCAATTGGCGTTCACGGTTGTCCTCACCCGGAGCATGTTTTCTTGCCTATGACGGCGCCGCGCCGGTCGGTATGGTCGGCGCTCAACCAGATGATGCCGGCGTCGAACTGATCTCGATGTGGGTTGCCGCCGAGGGCCGGCGCCAGGGTCTGGGCGGTCAACTCATCGATGCCGTCATCGACTGGGCCGGCCATCGCGCACTGCATCTGCGTGTCATCGACGGCAATATGGCCGCGATGACGACATACGAGTCGCAGGGCTTTGTGCTGCAGTCCGGTTGTGTAGACGACGAAGGCTGTCGCACCATGACTCGTCTCGCCTGACCCGCTTTTGACCCGATGGTGGCGAATCTTGAGGATTAGGGCTGTCAGGACTGCCGCAAACCCTCAAGATCGGTCGGGACCAGCCGCGATGGGCTGACCGCCAGCAACAAGTGAGTCCCCGCGGCTATGAGGACCGAAGCGCCGACGAGGTGGGCCGCCACGAGAGCGATCGGCAAGTCGGTCGCATATTGCACATAGCCGATCAACCCTTGGGCCAACTCGACGACGAGAACGACCAAGGCGGACCGGGCAGCGACCGGCGCGGAGCCGCGAAGCACCAGCCAACAGGCGAACGTGAGGCCGACCAGCAGGAATACGGCATCGGCGTGGAGTTGGCTGATGTCCGCAGGATCGAGACCGTTGCGCGGCGCATCGGCAGCACCGGCGTGCGGGCCGCTCCCGGTGACGATCGTGCCGAGATAGACGACGGCCCACAACACGACATACGTCACCCGGACGAGCCAGGCCTGCGTCACGTCGACGGGCTCGGCCGCGGCGCCTCGAATCTGCATGACAAGGAGCACTGCCGCGGCGATAAGCACCATCGACAACAACAGGTGAAGTGACACAATCCACGGATTGAGATCGGTCAGCACGGAGATGCCACCGATGACCGCCTGCAACGGAATGCCGAGGCCCATCAACAACACGAGTCGGCGCATCGACCGGTCGGCACCAACCCAACGCCATACGGCGAAGAACGTGCCGATGGCAATCGCGACCAACACGTAGGTCAGCATCCGGTTGCCGAACTCGATGACGCCGTTGATGCCGAGGGCGCGATGAGGGACAAAGGAATCGTCGGTGCATTTGGGCCACGTCGGGCAACCGAGCCCGGAAGCGGTGAGGCGTACGAGGCCGCCGGTCAGCACCAACGCGGCGTTGGCGACCAGCGAGGCCCACGCCCAGCGGAGGGCGAATCGGCGGTCAGGGGTGTGAAAACCCACGGTCACTCCCATTCAAATGTTTTGGCGGTGAGGATTCCGGCCACGATTGCCCAGATCAGCAAGACCGCGATCGGGAAGATGCCGGGTGCCGAACCTGCAACGACATCGCGCAGACCCTGGCCGAGGGCTCCCGACGGCAGCCACTCCAGAGCGGTGCGGGCACCGGCAGGATAACGGCTCAACGGCACGAGAACTCCGCCACCGACGAGCAACAACACGTATACGAGGTTTGCGAAGGCAAGAGTGGCCTCGGCGCGAAGAGTGCCGGCAATCAGCAGTCCGAGTGCGCCGAAGGCGGCGGTGCCCAACAGCGCGAGGAGTATGAGCCAGCCGACTGCCGCAACGCCGCCATGAGGCTGCCAGCCAAGACCCAACGCCACGAGGGACAAGACAGTCAATTGGATCGCCTCGACGATGAGGACAGCACCGATCTTGCCGAGCATGAGCCCCGAACGCGGCAGGGGAGAGGCGCCAAGACGTTTGATGACGCCATATCGTCGTTCGAAGCCGGTGGCGATCGCCAGGGATGTGAAGGACGTCGACAAGATGGCGAGGGCGAGCACGCCGGGAGTGATGATGTCGATCGATCGGCCCGAACCGAGGTCGACGACCCGGCCCGAATGTGTGCCGGCGATCAGGAGGAGCAGCGGAATGACGAGGGCGAGCAGCAACTGTTCGCCGTTGCGTACCAACAACCGGAGCTCGATGCCGGTTTGCGAACGGATCATGGCCGACAGCGGGGCGGCTCCGGGACGAGGGGCGAAATCGAGGCTCATCGCAAACCCCTTCCGGTGAGGTCGAGGAAACGGTCCTCGAGAGTCTGGCGCTCGACGAGCATGGATTCGGCGAGGACGTTGTGGGCCGCACACCACGCGGTGAACGTCGCGAGGAGCGCCGGGTCGACGGCTCCGGAGATGACGTAGGCGCCCGCACCGACTTCCTCGACCTTGGTGCCCTGGGGAAGTGCGGCCATCAGGCTGATGACATCGAGGCCGGGGTGAGCGGTGAATCGCACTGTGTTGCGGGCACCGGACCCGCTGAGTTCGGCCGGTGTGCCCGAGGCGATGACCTTGCCGGCATCGACGATGTGGATGAAATCCGAAAGCGACTCGGCTTCGTTCATGAAGTGCGTGGTCAAAACCGTGGTCACGCCGTTGTCCCGGAGTTCGCCGATGATGTCCCAGGTCGCGTGGCGGGCTTGCGGATCGAGACCGGCGGTCGGTTCGTCGAGGAACACGAGTTCGGGCCTGCCGACGATCGCCATTGCCAGGCTGAGCCGCTGTTGTTGCCCACCGGACATACGGCGATAAGGGGTACGTCCGCACGAACCGAGGCCGAGTCTCTCGATCAGGGCATCGACATCGAGAGGATGGGCATGGAGCGAAGCGATGTGGCGCAGCATCTCGTGCGCACGCACACCTGACCAAGAGCCGCCGTTTTGAAGCATGACGCCAACGCGGGGCCTGAGCTCGCGAGAGTCTCCGCGCGGATCGAGGCCGAGGACGCGGACTGAGCCGGACTGCGGCTTGCGGAAGCCCTCACAGGTTTCGATCGTCGTGGTCTTGCCCGCGCCGTTGGGACCGAGAATGGCGGTAACTGTTCCCGGGAAGACCGCGAGGTTGAGGCCGTCAACCGCGGTGACGGCGCCATAATGCATGGCAAGGTCGAGGACCTCGACGGCGGGCTGAGTCACCCGACCATTGTAGGGAGGTACCAATGCCGGTTTATTGCCGGCGTTCGGGACCCATGCGGCTCCCGCCGAAGCTGCTCATTTGCCCTAGGCTGAAGGGCACCCGTCCATACGAATCGAGGCCGAGATGCAGCTCCCGGTGATGCCGCCGGTCAAGCCAATGTTGGCGAAGTCGGTCAAGGGGATTCCCGACCCGCAGAAGTTCGACGGCGGCTTGTCTTATGAGCCCAAATGGGATGGTTTCCGTTGCCTGGTGTTCCGCGACGGCGACGAGATCGTCCTCGCCAGCCGGTCCACCAAGGAACTCAATCGCTATTTCCCCGAGCTGGTTGAGGCGCTCAAGGCACAGTTGCCGCAGCGTTGTGTCCTCGACGGCGAGATCTTCATCGCGATCGGCGATCGACTCGAATTCGATCGGTTGTCAGATCGGATCCACCCAGCGGCGTCACGGGTGAATCTTCTTGCAACGGAGGCGCCGGCCTCCTTCGTGGCTTTCGACATGTTGGCCCTCGGCGACAAGTCGTTGATGGACGAACCGTTTTCCGCACGCCGCGGCCAACTCGAGTTGGCTCTCGCCGGGGTGGAGCCGCCGATCCATGTCACCAGGACGACGACGGACCCCGCGAAGGCGGCGAAATGGTTCGAACAATTCGAAGGAGCCGGCCTCGACGGAGTCGTCGCCAAACCTCTTGGCAAACCGTATGCCCCCAACGGACGCACCATGCTCAAGATCAAGCACGCCCGGACAGCCGATGTTGTCGTCGCCGGTTATCGCCTTCACAAGGCCTCGAGCGAAGAGCGGCCGCTGCTCGGATCGATGCTTCTCGGCCTTTATGACGAACAAGGCGGTTTGCAGCATGTGGGGGTCGCCGCCTCGTTCACGGATGCGCGGCGCGCCGAGTTGATCGACGAACTTGCAGAACTCCGGGTGGATCTTTTCGAACATCCCTGGGCCCGCTGGCAAGACGCCGACGCTCATGCTGACGACCGGCTGCCCGGCGCGACGACCCGATGGAGTTCGGGCAAGGATTTGACGTTCGTACCCCTCGCACCGACACGGGTCGCCGAAGTCGGCTACGAACACATGGAGGGCACGCGTTTTCGTCATACGGCGCAATTCAAACGCTGGCGCCCCGATCGCGAACCCGAATCCTGCGGATACGGCCAACTTGAAGAGATCGTCAAATACGACCTCAAGGACGTCCTCACCTCATAACGTCATAAAAGCGGCGGCCCAGAAGCCACGTTTTTTATGACGTTACGGGGACTTGGCCTTGCTGGGCTGGACTCGTTTTGGCTCGCCGGGCATTTTTGGGTAGTCGGGCGGGAACGGCATTTCGCCGAGACCGTTACTGAGATCTCGCTCCCACCACTCGAGCAGCGTGTCGAGCGAATGCTCCACGTCATCGATCGTGGCGTGCGGATCGCCAATTTTGGCCAGGCGCGAAGGTACGGTATGCAGGTTGAAGTCGCGAGGATCCTTGACGTCGGTCAATTCGTCCCAAGTCACCGGCGTGGAAACGGGCGCTCCCGCGATCGAGCGCAGGCTATAAGCGCTGGCCATCGTTCGATCGCGGCAATTCTGGTTGAAGTCGACAAAAATGTTGGCACCGCGCTCTTCTTTCCACCAATTCATCGTCACGCCGTTCGAACGCCGCGCCAGTTCGCGCCCGAGTGCAATGGCGGCGTGCCGCACGTCCACGAACGTCCAGCGCGGTTCGATGCGTATGAATACATGGACGCCTCGGTTTCCACTCGTCTTCGGGTATGCCGTGATGCCGATTTCGTCGAGCAAACTATGGAGGTCGCCGGCGACACGAACGGCGTCGTGGAAATCGGTCCCGGGCTGCGGGTCGAGGTCGATCCGTAATTCGTCGGGATGGTCGGGCCGGTCGCGGCGCACCGGCCAGGGATGAAAAGTAATTGTGCCCATGTGCGCAGCCCAGGCGGCAGAGGCAATCTCGGTAGGACATACCTCGTCGGCTTCGCGACCGGAAGGGAACGTGATGCGGGCCGTCTCGAGGTACGGGGGCGCGCCGCGGGGTACCCGTTTTTGATAAAACGCATCACCGGTGCTGCCGGCGGTCGAGAGTTTCATACCCGCGAGGACGCCCTTTGGCCAGCGTTCCAGGGTCGTCGGCCGATTGCGGAGCGCGCGCATAAGACCGTCTTCGACGTCGACATAAAATTGCGCCACCTCGAGTTTGGTGATCTCGGTGGTCCGTTCCGTCGCGGGGAAGATCACCCGTGAGGGGCTGGACACTCGAACGGAGCGCCCGCCCGCGTCGATCTCAACTGCCTCAGATGCCATGGCAAGCACTCTAACGGCCCAGATTTGTGCGCAGACGGCGATTTTTTTCCAAGATTGTGGCCGTATGCGCACAAATCTGGGGGCGAGCGGCACTACTAAGGCATACCTTTGTTGAACGCTCAGATGATTAAAGGCACACTTGTGTAGTGAAAAACATCCGGGTCGAGCAGGCGTCGTCTGTTGACGACGCGCCTACCCGTGAACGAGTCGCCAATTCGATCATGACTGAGGGCCCGTCCACGGCGGTCGACCTTGCCCAGAGACTCCGGCTAACCCCGGCCGCGGTGCGCCGGCATCTCGACGTCCTACTTGCCGATGGCGTTATCGAAGCGCGTGACCAGCGCATCAACGGTGCACGGGGACGCGGCCGACCGGCCAAGGTCTTTGTCGTGACCGACGCCGGTCGCGATCATTTCGATCAGGCTTATGACGATCTGGCCACCGACGCGCTGCGATATCTGCAGAGCACCGGGGGAGACGCGGCCGTGCAGGCCTTCGCCCGCCAACGGGTCGTCGAACTCGAGGCCCGCATACGCCCACTGATCCAGGCCGCCGCGCCCGAACACCACGCCGGGATCCTCGCCGAAGCCCTGAGCCAGGACGGTTATGCCGCCTCGGCCAAAAATGCGCCCAGCGGCTCGCAGGTCTGCCAGCACCACTGCCCGGTTGCCCATGTGGCCGAGGAATTCCCCCAATTGTGTGAAGCCGAGGCCGAAATGTTCTCGCGACTGCTCGGCAGCCACGTCCAGCGACTTGCCACCATCGCCCACGGCGATGGCGTGTGCACGACCAACATCCCGCATTTTTCCGCAGAAGAGAGGGCCAACACATGACTTCGACCACGAGTGCGCCAAACAAGGTTGAGCAGGCAAACCCACAACTCAAGGACCTCGGCCACTATGACTTCGGCTGGTCCGACAACGACACGTCCGGAGCCAACGCGAAGCGCGGTCTTTCCGAAGACGTCGTACGCAACATCTCGGCACTCAAGAGCGAACCCGAATGGATGCTCGATATGCGTCTGAAGGGCCTCAAACTCTTCGGCCGCAAGCCGATGCCCAATTGGGGTGCGGACCTCAGCGGCATCCACTTCGACAACATCAAATATTTCGTGCGCTCGACCGAAAAGCAGGCCGCCACCTGGGATGACCTGCCCGCAGACATCAAGAACACCTACGATCGCCTGGGCATCCCCGAAGCCGAGAAGCAGCGCCTCGTCTCTGGCGTCGCTGCTCAGTATGAATCCGAAGTCGTCTATCACTCGATCCGCAAAGACCTCGAAGAACAAGGCGTACTCTTCCTCGACACAGATACGGCGCTCAAGGAACAGCCCGAATTGTTCCGCGAATACTTCGCGACGATCATCCCGATCGGCGACAACAAGTTCTCCGCGCTCAACTCGGCCGTATGGTCCGGCGGCTCGTTCATTTACGTGCCCAAGGGTGTCCACGTCGACATCCCATTGCAGGCCTACTTCCGGATCAATACCGAGAACATGGGCCAGTTCGAGCGCACGCTGATCATCGTCGATGAAGGCGCCTACGTGCATTACGTCGAAGGCTGCACCGCGCCGATCTACTCCTCGGACTCATTGCACTCCGCCGTCGTCGAGATCATCGTCAAAAAGGGCGGCCGTTGCCGCTACACGACGATCCAGAACTGGTCGAACAACGTCTACAACCTCGTCACCAAGCGCGCCGTCTGTGAAGAAGGCGCGACGATGGAATGGGTCGACGGCAATATCGGCTCCAAGGTCACTATGAAGTACCCCGCCGTCTACCTGATGGGCGAACACGCTCGTGGCGAGACGCTGTCGGTTGCTTTCTCGGGTGAAGGACAGCACCAGGACGCCGGCGCCAAGATGGTGCATGCCGCCCCCAACACGTCGAGCTCGATCCTGAGCAAGTCGGTGGCCCGCGGCGGCGGACGTTCGTCCTACCGCGGACTGCTGCAGGTGCTCGAAGGCGCCAAGGGCTCCAAGAGCACTGTCAAGTGCGATGCGCTCCTTGTCGACCAGATCAGCCGCTCAGACACCTACCCGTATGTCGACGTACGTGAAGACGATGTCACGCTCGGCCATGAGGCCACGGTGTCCAAGCTCAGCGATGACCAGTTGTTCTACTTCATGAGCCGGGGTATGGAAGAAGACGAAGCGATGGCGATGATCGTCCGTGGGTTCGTCGAGCCCATCGCGCGCGAACTCCCGATGGAGTACGCCCTCGAGCTCAACCGTCTTATCGAACTTCAAATGGAAGGCGCAGTCGGTTGACCGTCACCAACAACGTTGCCGAGGCCATCGAGACCCCGAGCGGGCGCGAGTATCTCCACGCACCGGGGTCCTTCGATCTCGATCATTTTGAGGTGCCCAAGGGCATGGAGGAGGCCTGGCGGTTCACTCCAATCAAACGACTCAAGGGTCTGCACGACGGGTCCTTCGCGGCCGACGGCAAGATCGTTGCAACCGTCGACGCCGATCCCCGGGTCACTTTCCAGGCCGTGGGCCGCGATGACGCCCGCCTCGGTTCGGTCTACACGCCGACCGATCGTGTCAGCGCTCAGGCATGGCACAGTTTCGGCAAGGCGACCATCATCGACATCCCGGCCAACGCCGAGATCGCCGAACCGATCAATCTTACGCTGCGCGGCGAAGGCATCGATGGCACCAGTTTCGGCCACATCTTCATCGAGATCGGCCAGTTCGCCAAGGCCACGATCATTCTCGACCATGTCGGCAGCGCCGTCGTTGCGGCCAACGTCGAGGTCAAGGTCAACGACGGTGCCAACCTGACGCTTGTGTCGATCCAGGACTGGGACGATGACGCGGTTCACGTGGCTCATCACCACGGCAATGTCGGCCGCGATGCGACCTACAAGCACGTCGCGGTCTCGCTCGGCGGCAACCTCGTACGCCTCAACTGTTCGGTCGACTTTGCGGGACCCGGTGGCCAGGCCGAAATGCTTGGCGTCTATTTCGCCGATGCCGGCCAGCACATCGAACACCGACTGTTTGTCGACCACAACGCGCCCAAGACCAAGAGCAAGGTCGAATACAAAGGCGCTTTGCAGGGCAAGGGCGCACACGCCGTATGGGTCGGTGACGTGCTCATCCGCAAGGAGGCCGAAGGCATCGACACGTTCGAGAGCAACGACAACCTCGTGTTGACCGACGGTTGCCGTGCCGACTCGATCCCGAACCTCGAGATCGAGACCGGCGAGATCCAAGGCGCCGGCCACTCGAGCACGACGGGACGCTTCGACGACGAGCACTTGTTCTATTTGCAGAGCCGAGGAATCACCGAAGCCGAAGCCCGCAACCTCGTGGTGCACGGTTTTTTCAACGCCATCATCCGCCGCATTGGAGTCGATCAGATCGAAGCACGGCTGATGTCGGCAGTCGAAGGTGAACTAGCCAAGAATGCCGGAAGTATCGCGTGAGTGATTTCGATACCGGTGCTGCGCTGCCCACTAAGTCCGAGGACTTTGTGATGGCAGTTGCATTCGCCGATGTCCCTCAGGGAGGTGTTCTCGCCGTCGAAGTCGACGGAGTTGAGATCGCCCTCGTGCGCGACGGCGACGATGTCTATGCCATCCGGGACGAATGCTCGCACGCGGCGATCCCACTATCCGAAGGTGACGTCGAAGGCTGTGAAATCGAATGCTGGTTGCACGGCTCCCGCTTCGATGTCCGCACCGGCGCGGTGCTCAACTTGCCCGCCACCGAACCCGTACAGACTTATCCCACCAAATTAGAGGGGGACGCCGTTCTGGTCGACCTCTCCATGCACAGGAGTTGAGAACACATGGCCACCTTGGAAATCAAGGACCTTCACGTCTCGGTTGATACCGAAGAGGGCTCAAAGGAGATCCTTCGCGGTGTCGATCTGACCGTGAAGACCGGTGAAATTCACGCCATCATGGGTCCCAACGGTTCGGGCAAGTCGACACTTGCCTATTCGATCGCAGGTCATCCCAAATACAAGGTCACCGGCGGTTCGGCCACTCTCGACGGCGTCGACATCTTGTCGATGAAGGTCGACGAGCGCGCCCGCGCGGGTTTGTTCCTTGCCATGCAGTATCCCGTCGAGGTTCCCGGCGTCTCGGTCGCCAACTTCCTTCGGACTGCCAAGACCGCGATCGACGGTGAAGCCCCGAAGCTCCGCACCTGGATCAAGGACGTCAATGAAGCGCTCGCGCGCGTCACGCTGGACAAGGAATTCGCGCAGCGCAGCGTCAATGAGGGATTCTCCGGTGGCGAAAAGAAACGCCACGAGATCGCCCAGCTGGAACTCCTCAACCCCAAATTCGCGGTTCTCGATGAGACCGATTCTGGTCTGGACATCGACGCTCTGCGCATCGTGTCGGCCGGCGTCAACCGCTTTAGCGCACAGGGCGACCGCGGCGTACTTCTCATCACTCACTACACCCGCATCCTGCAATACATCAAGCCCGACTTCGTCCACGTGTTCGTGGCTGGTCGCGTTGCCGAGCAGGGCGGCCGGGAACTTGCCGACCAGCTCGAGGCCGAGGGCTACGACAAGTACGTGAAGGCCGCCGCACGGTGACAATAGGCGCTGGGAGCTTTGCTCGCAAAAAGGACACAGTGAGCTTTGCTCGCAAAAGGGAGAAAGTGTGATTGAGGCCAAGGCGTCGACCTACGACGTGACAAAAATCCGGGAAGACTTCCCGATTTTGTCGCGCCGCCTTGCCGACGACAAACCCTTGGTCTATCTCGACAGCGCCAACACTTCGCAGAAGCCGGCAAGCGTGATTGCTGCGATTGACGATCATTACCGGATGCACAACGCCAATGTCGCCCGGGCGATGCACCAACTCGGCGCCGAAGCGAGCGCTGCTTTTGAAGACGCCCGTGACAAGGTCGCAGCGTTCATCGGCGCACCCAGCCGCGACGAAGTCGTGTTCACCAAGAACGCTTCCGAAGCGCTCAACCTGGTGGCCCGCGTCCTCGGCGACGCTGGCCGCGTGGGTCCCGGCGATGATGTTGTGATCACCGAGATGGAGCATCACTCCAACATCGTGCCGTGGCAACTGCTCACGCAGCGGACCGGAGCCACTCTCACGTGGTTTGGCGTGACCGATGAAGGCCGGTTGGACCTGTCCAACATCGACAGCCTGATCACCGAGCGCACCAAGGTCGTCTCGGTGACGTGGGTGTCCAATATGCTCGGCACCGTCAATCCGCTTGACCAGATCATCGCGAAGGCGCATTCGGTCGGAGCGCTCGTCGTGGTCGACGGTTCGCAAGCGGTGCCCCAGCTCCCGGTCGACATGGCCGCCCTTGGTGCAGACTTCGTGGCGTTCACCGGTCACAAAATGCTCGGGCCGACCGGCATCGGCGTCCTATGGGGTCGTTATGAACTGCTCGCCGAACTCCCGCCATTTCTCGGCGGCGGCGAAATGATCGAAACTGTCACCATGGAGCGTTCGACCTACGCGGCTCCTCCCTCCCGTTTCGAAGCAGGCACCCCGCCGATCGCCCAGGCCATTGGTCTGGGTGCCGCGGTCGACTACCTCAGCACCCTCGGCATGCACAACGTCGCCGAGCACGAGCGCGAGATCACCGCCTACGCACTTGATCGTCTCCACGAGGTCGGCGGGCTCACCGTGGTCGGCCCCAAAGAGGCCGTGATGCGTGGTGGGGCGATCAGTTTCACTCTCGATGGTGTGCACCCCCACGACGTCAGCCAACTGCTCGATTCACAAGGTGTGGCCGTTCGCGCAGGTCACCACTGTGCCAAGCCGGCCCATTTGCGCTTCGGCGTCCAATCGACGACTCGTGCGTCTTTCTACCTCTATACCGTGCGTGAGGAAATTGATGCACTCGTTGAGGCGTTGGATTACACGAAGACGTTTTTCAAGGTCTAGGACGCAGCTACATGGATCTCAATCTGCTCTACCAGGAAATTATCCTGGATCACTACAAGCACCCGCACGGTGCCGGACTTCGCGAGCCCTTCGAGGCCGAGGTCCATCACGTCAACCCGACTTGTGGCGACGAAATCACTATGCGCGTCCACCTTGAGGGCGACAAGGTCGCCGACATTTCGTATGCCTCCGAGGGATGCTCGATCAGCCAAGCGTCGGCCTCCGTGCTCAACGACCTGATCCTGGGCAAGACTGTCCAGGAGGGTTTGTCGTTGCATGCCGAGTTCAGCGAACTCATGCAGAGTCGCGGAAAGATCGAACCCAACGAAGACACTCTCGAAGATGGCATAGCCTTCGCGGGTGTCGCCAAGTTTCCTGCCCGCGTGAAATGTGCGCTGCTTTCCTGGATGGCCTGGAAAGACGCTGTTGCACAAGCGCTCGCCGCAACTGAGGAACTCGCCAAATCTGAGGAACTCGCCCCATCTGAGGAGAAGTTATGACCGAACAAGTCGCGCAGACCGACCTTCCCGAAGTCGACCTTTCGGCGCCGAAGCCGACGAGCGAAGACGACATCATGGAGGCGATGAAGGATGTCGTCGATCCCGAACTCGGCATCAACGTCGTTGACTTAGGACTCGTCTATGGCGTTGACGTCGACGAGCACAGCAACACCGTGCTTTCGATGACCTTGACGTCGGCGGCCTGCCCGTTGACCGACGTGATCGAGGACCAGACCCGCGCGGCACTCGAAGGACTCGTCAACGAGTTCCGCATCAACTGGGTATGGATGCCGCCGTGGGGTCCGGATAAGATCACCGACGACGGCCGCGAAATGCTGCGAGCCCTCGGCTTCAACGTTGGTTGAGCCGCTGCGGATTACCACGAGAACGTGGTAATAGAACACTCCACGGGGGAAACTTCCCGCGTGGAGCGGCAGTCTGCCACGCTCCATACGCACACCACCCGAAAGACCTCATGCTCACCGTTTCGAATGTAGAACTGCGCATTGGCGCCCGACTCCTCATGTCGGGTGTCAATTTTCGCGTGGGCAACGGCGACAAGGTCGGCCTCGTGGGCCGCAACGGTTCGGGCAAGACCACGCTGACGCGCATCCTTTCGGGCGTCGGCGAACCGGCATCGGGCACGATCACCAACTCGGGCACGATCGGCTATTTGCCGCAGGATCCGCGTACGGGCGACCTGACTACGACCGCCCAGGACCGCATACTTTCGGCTCGCGGCATTGATACGGCGGTACGAAACATGCGTGCCGCCGAAACCGACATGGGATCTGACGACCCGAAGGTCGCCGAAAAGGCGATGCGGCGTTTCACCCGCGCCGACGCCGAACTCCACGCCGGCGGCGGTTATGCCGCCGAGTCCGAGGCCGCGATCATTGCCAAAAGCCTGGGACTGCCCGACCGCATCCTCGACCAACCGCTGTCTACGCTTTCGGGCGGTCAGCGCCGCCGGGTCGAGCTCGCACGCATCCTGTTCTCCGATGCCGACACACTGCTCCTCGACGAACCGACCAACCACCTGGACGCCGACTCCATCGTGTGGCTTCGCAGCTTCCTCAAGAACCACAAGGGCGGACTGATAGTGATCAGTCACGACAACTCCCTGCTCGAGGAAACGGTCAACAAGGTCTTGCACCTCGACGGCAACCGGGCCGAGATCGACGTCTACAACATGAGTTGGAAAAATTACCTTGCCCAGCGCGAAACCGATGAACAGCGGCGCAAGCGCGAGCGTGCCATCACGGTCAAGACGGCCGACCGGCTGACCGAGCAGGCCAACCGGATGCGGGCCAAGGCCAGCAAGGCCACGGCCGCCCAGAGCATGCTCAAGCGCGCCGAGAAGATGGTTTCGGGTCTCGAAGACGTACGCGTTCATGACAAGGTCGCAAGAATCAAGTTCCCGACCCCGGCCGCGTGTGGCAAGACGCCGCTCATGGCGAGGGAACTGTCCAAGTCCTATGGGTCTCTCGAGATCTTCACCGATGTCGACTTGGCGATCGACAAGGGCAGCCGCGTTGTTGTCCTTGGCCTGAACGGCGCCGGCAAGACGACCCTGCTCCGCATCCTGAGCGGCGCCGACAAGTCCGACACGGGCGAGATCATTCCCGGCCACGGGCTCAAGATCGGCTATTACGCCCAGGAACACGAAACCCTCGACACCGAGCGCACCGTCCTCGAAAACATGCAGTCCGCGGCGCCCCAGTTGACCGACACCCAGGCCCGCAGTGTGCTCGGTTCGTTCCTGTTCACCGGCGACGATTCGCAAAAGCCCGCCGGCGTTCTGTCCGGTGGCGAAAAGACCCGCCTCGCCCTGGCCAGCCTCATAGTCTCCAGCGCCAACGTGTTGCTCCTCGACGAACCCACCAACAACCTTGACCCGGCTTCGCGTGAAGAAGTGTTGGGCGCCATCCGCAACTATGAGGGCGCGATCGTGCTCGTGTCGCACGACGAGGGCGCCGTGCAGGCTCTGGAGCCCGATCGGGTGCTGTTGCTCCCTGACGGCGACGAGGACCTCTGGAACGACACCTACGCCGACCTCGTCAGCCTCGCCTAGCGCGCGGGACTGATCAGATAGCGCAGGCGTAGCCCACTAATTCTGCTCTCGGCTCCTGCCGAAGGCGAGGTAGGCCATCGGCCCGACGGGCTGGACGGCGGACGCCAGCCACCACAGCGCCTTGGGACCACGCACTTGCGTCGAGGGTCGGCGGGCGAGGTCCCGGATGGTTGCCGTCGTGAGAACGATCTCGAGACAGCCGAGCGCCGCAACCGCACTCTGCTGGTACTTGTTCAGGCCGCTCCACCATTCCTTCGGGGACTTGTCACTGCCGTTGATTGTCATGTCGCAAATCTAGTCCTCGGTGAGGAGTCAGATACCCTCGGCGGGTGACTGACTATGAAGCTGCGGGAATCCTTGTCGAACAAGAAGACGCCGTCCTGACCATCACCCTGAATCGCCCGGATGCGCGTAATGCGCAGACGCCTGCCATGTGGCGGGCGCTCGCCGACGTCGGCGGCACCGTCGACCGGTCGGTGCGCGTTGTCGTCCTCAGAGGCGCGGGGGAGTCGTTCTCGGCCGGCCTCGACCGGCGGATGCTCACACCCGAAGGCATCGACGGCGAACGGGCTTTCACCGAGCTGGCTTCAGACAGCGACGCCGGCTTCGATGCGGCCATCGCGGTCTACCAGGAGGGTTTCACCTGGTGGCGCAATCCTCAGTTCGTATCCATCGCAGCCATCCAGGGTCATGCGATCGGTGCCGGCTTCCAGCTCGCACTTGCCTGCGACATCCGCATCGTTGCCGATGACGTCATGTTCAACATGAAGGAAACCGCGCTGGGACTTGTCCCCGACCTTGGCGGCACCAAACCGCTCGTCGAAGCCGTTGGCTATCAGCGAGCCCTGGAAATCTGTGCGACAAGCCGCATCGTTGGCGGACCCGAAGCGCAGGCCATCGGCCTTGCCCTTGCGAGTGTCCCGCGCGGCGAACTCGACGACACAGTTGCCGACCTCACGGCCGCTCTGCTAGCCCCACAACATGATTCGGTCATCGCGCTGAAGGACCTGCTTACCGGCGCCGCAGACGAGTCATATGAAGATCAGTGCGCTCGCGAACGTATCTCGCAACGCGGCCGCTTCCGCGCCCTCGCAAGGATGTTCGGCGGAAATTAGGCGTCCGGCACTTCGCTGGGCAGGTTGCTCCGGTGTTCAGCCAAAGCGAGCTGTTTGCGACGCTCTTTTTCCTCGATCCAGGCAAAATAGAACCAGCCGAAGGTCGCGAGGATTGCGAAAAACCACCACTGCAGGGCGTAATAAAGGTGCGGACCCTGGCCGAGTTCAGGGGGCGGTTCCAGTGAGAGCTTCTCCGTCGCAGCAGGTGACTGCTCGCGTAGGTTGAGATAACCGTCATACAGCTTGTAGGGGACTGATGACTTGACCCCCTCGCTCGAGATGGCTCGTACCTGATTGTCAGTAGGCGTGTTGGCTTGCTGGCGTTCGCCGTTGTTGGCGCGAAGCCAGCCGGTGATCGTGACAGTGCCCGAAGGAGGCGCGGGCACGCCGGTGGGGGCCATCGAGTTGTTGTCGGTGGCGATCCAGCCTCGATCGACGAGAACTGCCGCTCCCGACGGGAGAACGAGCGGAGTGACGACATCGGCACCGGGAGCACCGTCCCGTGTCGAAAACCGCACAGTGATCTGCTGCGAGACGTCATACGTGCCGGTGACGCGCAGGCGTGTCCACTGCTGTGCGTCGGTTTGTGGCGTGCCGACCTTGAGCACCGTGTCGAGAGCTACCGGTGTGGTTTTGAAGTGTTTGCTTATGACTTTGTTTTGAGCGAGTCGGGTATCGAGCCGGTGCCATTGCCAGAGTCCGAGCTGGTAGCAACCTGCCGACAAGACCATGACAAAAATCGCGAATCCGATCCAGCGACGGCTCAGAAGGAAGCGAAACACACCATGACCGTAGTTGGCCCTACCAAGGCCGACGCTGCAGGGCTGCCCGGAACGCTTAAGATTGCGCGTATGGACAGCACCCAGCAAGGTCTCATCGATCAACACGGTCGAGTCGCGACAGACCTCCGTGTGTCGCTGACCGACCGCTGCAACCTGCGTTGCGAATACTGTATGCCTGCTGAGGGTCTCGATTGGTTGCCGTCGGATGAGACGCTCACCGACGTTGAACTCATCCGGCTGATTGCTATCGCTGTCGAAATGCTTGGTGTCCGCGATGTGCGTTTCACCGGCGGTGAGCCCTTGTTACGCCGGAGCCTGCCCAAGATCGTCGCCGAGACGAAGGCCCTGCCGTCACGACCGCGTACGGCCATGACCTCCAACGGCCTTGGTCTCAAACACATGGCGAAGGACCTCGCAGAAGCCGGTCTCGACCGGGTCAACATCAGCCTCGACACGATCAATCGCGAATCGTTCGCCAAGATCACTCGACGCGATCGCCTCCCCGATGTCGTCGAGGGGCTGGCCGCGGCACGCGAGGCCGGGCTCAAGCCGGTCAAGATCAACGCTGTCCTCCTGCGTGGCATCAACGACGGCGATGCGCCCGAGTTGCTTCGTTGGTGCATGGACAACGATTATGAACTGCGTTTCATCGAACAGATGCCGCTCGATGCCCAACACAACTGGAATCGCGATGCCATGGTTACAGCCGGCGAGACGCTCAGCTTGCTGGGGGAATCGTTCACTCTCACACAGATGGACGGCCGCGGTTCGGCGCCGGCGGAGAAGTTCCTGATCGACGGTGGACCGCATACGGTCGGGATCATCGGTTCGGTCACCAGGCCGTTCTGCGGCGACTGCAACCGCGTGCGCCTCACGGCCGACGGTCAGATCCGCAATTGCCTTTTCGCCCGGGACGAATCCGATCTTCGGACAGCCTTGCGCACCGGCGCGAGTGACGAACTTATTGCCGAACGCTGGCGAACGGCGATTTGGGCCAAACTCCCGGGTCACGGCATCAACGACCCGGCCTTCCTGCAACCGACTCGGCCTATGTCTGCCATTGGCGGTTGAGCCGGCGGCTAAGTCGCCGCGACCGGGCCCGTGGCCGTCAGTGCTTCGGCGACAGTGCCGTCGCGAGCCTCCCCGTTCGCTATCGGCGGCTAAAAGGCGTCGGACGCCATCGGGACTGTTTCTTTCCAGAAACCGCGGGCGCTCAAGAAAGCGCGGAGTGTTTCTTCGTGCACATCGCAAGCGAGCCAGATCTTGCGGCGGTCGGGTGTATGCACCTTGGGGTTGTTCCACACAAGCTCGTATGTTGCCGCTTCGCCGCAACTGCGGGCTGAACAGATGAGCTCGTCAGTCATTCTTTTCGCCCGGAGGAAGTTCGGTGCGGGCTTCGGGCAAAAACGGGCTGGGACCGGCGCCTTTCTTCTGGACGCCGGAATTCGCCAGGATCACCGACGTATACGGAAGAATCAACGCTCCCATGATGAACACGACAGCAAGCCAGAGAACGTGCGACCAGAAAACCACAGCAAGAACAAAGCACAGTGTGCGGATGCCCATCGAAATGGCGTAGCGTTTCTGCCGTTTGCCGATCTCTTCGCTTTGCGAAGTGCTGGCCGACGTGATGCTGAAAACCTGTTGCTCACGGCGGTTCGGCTTGCTGTCCATACCGTCAACGGTACCCGCTTCGAGCAATCCGACATGATAAGCACATGAGCAATCGCACGTACCGCATCAGTGAAATCGTAGGCACCTCCTCCGAGAGCATCAACGACGCCGTCCAGAACGGTGTCACAAGGGCCGGCGAGACCCTCCGCCACCTTGATTGGTTCGAAGTCACCGGAGTCCGCGGGCAAATCACCGGCACCGATGTTTCGCACTACCAGGTGACGATGAAGATCGGCTTCCGCCTCGAAGATGATGAGTAGACCGAGGAGCGCAGCGACGAGCGTCTACTCAGGTAGAGCGCGTCACGCCGCAGGCGTCCGATTGTCGAAACCACGTGAGCCGACGATACGACGTGGGCCCACGGTGGTTTCGAGGCTCCGCTTCGCTCCGCACCTCAACCACTGGGCGCACCTCGGCCTGCTTCATCGTCTGCTTCATCGGCGGCTTCGACTTCTTCTCTGGTGATCCCGAGCAGATAGATGATTGCGTCGAGATACGGCACGTTGAGCGAGGTATGGGCCTTGTCACGCACTTGGGGTTTGGCGTTGAAGGCGATGCCCAGACCGGCGGCGGCGAGCATGTCGAGGTCGTTGGCGCCGTCTCCGATCGCCACCGTGTTCTTGACCGAGATGTTGGCGAGCGCGGCAAAACGCCTCAACGCATCAGCTTTGCCGGCACGATCGACGATCGGGCCGACGATCTTGCCGGTGAGCAAGCCGTCGATGACTTCGAGTTCGTTGGCGGCAAAGTAGTCGATTTCGAGGGCCTCGGCGATGCGCTCGATGATCTGGGTGAACCCGCCGCTGACCAAGGCGAATTTGTAACCGAGGCGCTTGAGCGTGCGGATCATCGTACGGGCGCCAGGGGCGTAGACGAGCGATTCGTAGATCTCGTCGAGGGCCGCAGAGTCGACCCCGGCAAGCAATGCCACCCGCGATTCGAGCGAGGCGCCGAAATCGAGTTCGCCCTTCATAGCCGCTGACGTCACGGCGGCGACCTCTTCTGCGAAACCGGCGCGGGCGGCGATCATCTCGATGACTTCGCCCTGGATAAGGGTCGAATCGACGTCCATCACTATAAGCCGCTGCGCATGGCGCAGGATGCCGTGCTCCTGCACCGCCACGTCGACGCCTTGGGCTGCGGCTTCGGCGGCAAGCTCCACCTGCAGGACTTCGGGTTCGGCGCCGGACACTTCCATCTTGATCGCGGTGACCGGATAACGGGCCAGCCGAAGGATGCGGTCGATGTTGCCGCCGGCGCCTTTGATGCGTGCGGTCATCGCGGCGAGGGCACCCGGATAAAGGGGGGCACCGAGGATCGTGACTTGCGACCGGCCGACCCTCCGGGCCCGGTTGTCACCGGTGCCGTATTCGACCGCGACGTCGAGACCGAACTTTTCGCCCACGTTGCGCACTGAGCGTTCGAAAGCGTCGCGTTCGTCGGCTACTGTCAACAACACACCGAGCACGAGGCGTCCGCGCAACACCAATTGTTCGATGTCGATGATCTCGACGCCGAATGCCGCCATCTCCGAAAACAATCGCGTACTGACGCCACTTTGGTCCGGTCCGGTCAGGGTGACCAGGACGGTGGGATCGGTGAGGTGCACGGTGGGCACATGCTCTGTCATCGACACGAGGCTATCGCTCGTCGGTGACGGGCTCGCGATAGGTTTGCTCTGAACGGTTGGACTACTCACGGGAGGGTGTATGCGGACAGCGATCGACCTCAAAAACGTAAGCGTCGTACGTCCGGGCAAAATTCTCCTCGATCGGGTCAACTGGACAGTCAATCCGGGCGAACGATGGGTCATTCTCGGCCCCAACGGCGCCGGCAAAACCACTCTTCTGCAGATCGTCGGCGCGGCCATGCACCCCAGCTCCGGCAAGGTCCGCATTCTGGGCGAACGCCTCGGGCGTGTCGACGTCTTCGATTTGCGCACGCGCATCGGCCATACGAGCACCGCGGTCGCCGACGGCATCCCGCCGGGTGAATCCGTGCGAGACGCGGTCGTCTCGGCCGCCTACGCCGTCCTCGGCCGCTGGAACGAAAAGTATGATGCCGAAGATTTTTCTCGTGCTGACCAAATTATGGGCGAACTGCGCATCGCTTCCCTGGCCGATCGCACGTTCGGCACGTTGAGCGAGGGCGAACGCAAACGTGTCCTCATTGCCCGCGCATTGATGACCGACCCCGAACTGCTGCTCCTCGACGAACCCGGTGGGGGACTCGACCTCGGTGCGCGTGAAGATTTGCTGCTCAGCCTGGAAATGCTCGCCGGCGCCGAACAAGCGCCAGTGCTGGTCATGGTGTCCCATCACGTCGAGGAGATCCCGCTGGGATTCACCCACGTGCTGATCATGAGCGACGGCCGAATTGTGGCATCGGGACCGATTTCGACGACGCTGACGGCAACCAATCTGGGCGGTGCCTTCGGCATGCGGCTAGATTTGACTGAAACCGATGGCCGCTACACGGCACGTCGCGCGGCATACGGTCATCGCGCATCGGGTGCACCATGATTCCCGCACAACCGACGGGGAGCGGAGAAACAGCATGAATGAACTGGGCAATTGGATCGCCGACCACCAATGGGTCGCGTGGGTCGGTGGTGCCGTCGTCTTGTCGATCATTGAATTGATGAGCATGGACCTGGTGTTGCTGATGTTCGCCCTCGGCGCCCTGGCTGCCGCCCTCATCGCCGGATTCGGCGGGCCGTTGTGGCTCGCGGTTCTCATCTTCGCCGTTGTCTCTCTCGGTCTGCTGTTCTTCGCGCGGCCCTCGATCGTTGCTAGGCTCCACGACGGCCCAACACTCACTCAGGGACACCAGGCCCTCGTCGGCCATACCGGCGAGGTCGTCGAACGCGTCGATTGGCAGGGCGGCCGGATCCAGCTCGCCAGCGAAATCTGGTCGGCGCGCACCGAGTCCAAATCGGAAAGTTTTGAAGCAGGCACGGACGTGCTTGTCATGCACATCGACGGCGCAACTGCCGTCGTCACCAGGAAGGCAATGCCATGATTGCATCCGCGCTAACTGTGTTTTTGGTCCTGCTCGCGCTTCTCGCGATCGTGGTCATCAGCATGACGGTCAAGATCGTGCCGCAGGCACGCACCGGGATCGTCGAACGATTTGGCAAATACCGTGCAACGCTGCCGGCGGGCCTGAACATCGTGATGCCATTTGTGGACAAAGTCCGCTACATGATCGATCTGCGCGAACAGGTGGTGTCGTTCCCGCCTCAGCCGGTCATTACCGAGGACAACCTGGTCGTCTCGATCGATACTGTCATCTATTTCCAGGTGACCGACCCGGTCGCAGCAACTTACGAGATCGCCAACTACATCCAGGCCATCGAACAACTCACGATGACCACGCTCCGCAACATCATCGGCGGTATGACCCTTGAGCACGCGCTGACGAGCCGAGACCAGATCAACAATGCTCTCCGCGGCGAACTCGATGGTGCGACCGGCAAATGGGGCATTCGCGTCAACCGTGTCGAGCTCAAGGGCATCGACCCGCCGCCGTCCATCAAGGACGCGATGGAAAAGCAGATGCGGGCCGACCGTGACAAGCGTGCAGTCATCCTGACCGCCGAAGGTGAACGCCAGTCGTCGATCCTGCGGGCCGAAGGCCAGAAGCAGTCGTCGATCCTGACCGCCGAGGGTGAGCGTCAGGCTGCGATCCTCCGTGCGCAGGCCGACCGCCAGGCCGCGATCCTGCGTGCCCAGGGTGAGGGACAAGCCATCCTGACCGTGTTCCAGGCCATCCACGAAGGCAACCCGGACCAGAAGTTGTTGGCCTACCAGTACCTCCAGATGCTGCCCCGTATCGCCGAGGGCGAAGGCAGCACCATGTGGATCATTCCGGCCGAGCTGACGAAGGCCATGGAAAGCATCGGCGGAACTATCGGCAAGATCCCACTCGATGGCGGCGGCAGCAAGAAGCGCGTCGAGATGGATGCGCCGGTCGTCGACGATGCACCCGATGAGTCGGCGACCCAGAAGGCCGTCGAAGCCGCACTGGAAGCGGCCAAGGATGCATCGACCGCCGTTGGTGGCTCGGCTCCCAGGTTGCCGGAGCCCGACGAGCCGCCCGCGAACTGACCCAGCCCCCAGATTTGTGCTCATACGGCCAATATTCCTTGCTGAAACGGCCGTCAGCGCACAAATCTCGGGTATGTCGGCGCGGGCGCCGGGTCAGTGTTGGTAGGTACCGCGGATGATGGCGCGGCCCAGTGTCTTGAAGGCCAGGTTGAAACCGACGACGGCCGGGCTCGCGGCCGCATCGACGCCCAACGACTCTGCTCCGACGGCGTGCACGACGTAAAAATAGCGGTGCACCTGGTCGTTGGCCGGCGGTGCGCAGCCCATGTAGCCGAGTCCGCCGCCGTCATTGCGTACGTGGAAGGCGTTGCCGGGAAGTTCGCCACCTACTCTGCCCGCACCGACCGCCAGCGATGTCACGTCGGCGGGCACATCGACCAGCACCCAGTGCCAGAAGCCGGAGACGATGGGAGCGTCGGGGTCAAAGCACGTGATGACAAAACTCTTGGTGCCTTCGGGTGCGCCTGACCACGATAATTGCGGCGAGGTGTCGCCGAACTCGTTGACTTGTTCGTGCTTGACCGGCTGACCATCGACAACGTCCTCGCTGGTCACAGCGAACGAGTCAACGGCCGGAAGCAGGTCGTAGGGATCGGGGGACACGGGGCGATCGAGGCTCATGGCTTTAGGCTAACCCGGTGGCCAAGATCTTTGAAGTGTCCGACGCGCAGGATCAGAGACTGCGCGATTACGTCGATCTGCGCGATGTGCACCTGCGCAAACTCCTCGAGACCGAGCGGGGCATCTTCCTGGCTGAGGGGGAGAAGGTGATCCGGCGCGCGATCGAGTCGGGCAACACGCCCCGTTCGTTCCTCATGTCGCCACGCTGGGTGGAAACCCTCGCCGACGTACTCGAAGTCAGCGAGGCTCCATGCTTTGTCCTCAACGACGCAGCGATCGAATCGCTGACCGGCTTCCATGTCCATCGCGGTGCGCTCGCCTCGCTTGAGCGCCCCGAACTTCCCGAACCCGCAACAATCCTCGCCGGCGCCAAACGGATCGTTCTGGTCGAGGACCTGATGGACCACACCAATGTCGGTGCCATCTTCCGCAGCGTTGCTGCCCTCGGCTTCGACGCCATACTTCTCTCGCCACGCTGCGCGGACCCGCTTTATCGTCGCGCAATCAAGGTGTCGATGGGTTCGGTGTTCTGGTTGCCGTATGCGCGGATCGCGGATTGGTACGGTGCTCCCGAGCTGCTGAAGGCCGCCGGTTTCACGACGTATGCGATGACGTTGTCCGACGACTCGATGCCGCTGGACGAAGTCCCGAAAGACGTCGCCAAACTTGCGTTGATCGTCGGTTCGGAGGGTCACGGCCTGACCGAACGCTGGGCAGCGGGCGCCGACTTCAGGGTCAAGATCCCGATGGCGCCGGAGATCGACTCACTCAACGTCGCAGCTTCGGTGGCTGTCGCCTGTTGGGAACTTCGCGCGTAATAGCCCCGTCTAGACTCGAGCCATGATTCCCCTGTGGCTGTGGACCGCATTTGCCGGATTCGCCATCGGCATGGGCTATGCGTGGTGGGAGAAGCGAAACGCCAGGAACCGCCCGGCAAGTCAGGTGGCCAGGTTGAAACTAGCCGCAGTCGAGGAGATCACGACGCTGATCAGCGACAAGAAGCAGGTCAAGGCAATCAAACTGCTTCGTCTCAATACCGGATTGTCTTTGCTCGACGCCAAGAACCGGGTGGACGACTGGCGTCCTGACGAGGAACGCGAAGCCGCGCGTTAGGAGCGGACGAAACGCGCGTGTACGACCGACGCCGAGGGGAGGCGCTCGACGCAGGCGTAACCCTCGGGGCCGGCGTCCAGGTCGTCGAAGATCCGCTCACCGCTGCCGAGCACGAGGGGCGTGAGCACCACGTGCATCTCGTCGATCAGGCCCGCACGGAGATACTGCTGGACGGTGGCCGCACCCGCCGCCGACCCGCACGTCGTGGGGTGCGGCGACGTCGAACGCCTTCTCGATGGCGGAGTGGATGCCGTCGGTGACGAAACGGAACGTGGTGCCACCCTGCATCGAGATCGATTCCCGCGGGTGATGAGTCAGAACGAACACCGGATGGTGGAAGAGTGGCTCGTCACCCCACCAGCCCCTCCATTCGTCATCAAGCCAGTCGCCACGGATCGGGCCGAACATGTTGCGCCCCATGATCGTCGCACCGATGCCGACGTCACCCTCCGCGGCGAATTCGTCATCGAGGCCCTTTTCGCCTTCATCCGTGCCGAAGGCCCGATGGAACGTCCGGGTGGCGAACGCCCAGTCGTGCAATCGCAGGCCGCCCACACCCAGCGGATCATCGAGGCCCTGATTCGGGCCGGCGGCGTACCCGTCGGCGGAGAGCGACAGGTTGTGCACTCGCAGTTTCGGCATGATGGCTCCTCGTTTGGCACTAAAGCGGAGTGATCGAAGCCGGCCAGTCGTCGGGGTAGTCCTCGATGAGTTGTTTGTGCAGTTTGTAGAGCTTCTTGCGGGCTCGCTCGGGAATGCGGTCGCCGAAGACCATGCCGAACAGGTGGTCGGTTTCGTGCTGGAGGCAACGAGCGAGGAGCCCGGTGCCATGGAACTCGACGGGAGCACCGGTGTGATCGGTACCTCTGACAGTCGAGACATCGGGCCGGGCGCACGACGCGAACGCACCGGGGAGTGACAGGCAGCCTTCGTCGTCCTCGTCGAGTTCGCGGTCCTTGCCTTCGGGCAGGATCAAGACTGGGTTGCAGACGACGCCGGTGACGCGTTCGCCGTCGTCATCGGGGCAATCGAAGACGAAAACCTTGAAGTCTTCGCCGACCTGGTTGGCGGCAAGTCCAACACCCTGGGCCGCATACATCGTGGCAGCCATGTCTTTAACGAGGGTTTCGAGGTTGTCGTCAAAGTGCTCGACGTCGTTGAGCTCGCGATGCATGACCGGAGCTCCCCACCGTGTTATTGGGCGGGGTTGGCCGCCTTCGGGCAGGGGACGTGATTGCGACGCTGACACTCAAAACTCCTTGTTTCTGACTCGGGCGAGTTTATCGGACGGTATCGTGGGCGCCGCACCGTCCCACGTGAGAGAACCCACAGGGCGCGAACACAAAGCAAAGTGCAACTCGGAGTTACACTTTTGGCAATGGGTGACCAATTCGGCGCCCAAACGCTTTTCCAGGAGTTCCTTGTGGCGAATCGCAAAGATCCCATGGGTATTGGCTTGCAGGTGCTCAATCGCATCGCGAGTATGCCCGCCATCGACAAACTCGGTTTGCGCAAGACAACTGAGAAGGCCGTCTATCACGGTGCGAAGTCGGGCTTCCAGACTGCGGGTGCGGTCAACCGCACGTTCAAGCGAGTGACGTCGTCGGGCAAACCGACCCGTCTGTCGCGCACCAAGGATTCGGGCGTCTTCGACTTGTCGCCGACCGAAGATCAGAAGATGATAGTGGAGGTCATCACCAACTTCGCCAAGGAGATCCTCCGTCCCGGCGCCGGAACGGCCGAAGTTTCCAACGACACTCCCAAGGAAGTCCTCGAGCAGACCAGCGAATTCGGGCTGACCTTGCTCAACATCCCTGAGGCCCTCGGCGGACTTTCCGAAGACCGTTCCGCAGTGACCGGCGTCCTGGTTGCCGAAGCCCTCGCCGAAGGCGACATGGGCCAGGCGGTTGCCTGCCTCGCGCCGGCCGCAGTCGCGACTGCGCTGTCGCTGTGGGGATCGGCCGAGCAGCAGGAAACCTATTTGCCGGCTTTCGCCAGCGGGGACATCCCGACGGCGGCTCTCACGATCGCCGAGCCCCGGGTCTTGTTCGACCCGTTTGTGCTCGAGACCACGGCGACCACGACGGCTGATGGTTACACCCTCAACGGCCTCAAGACCGCTGTCGTCCGCGGTGCCGAGGCCGAACTCTTCATCGTCAGTGCCGACCTTGACGGCAATGGCCCCGCGCTGTTCATCATCGAGTCCAGCACCGAAGGCGTCACCATCGAGTCCGACCCCTCCATGGGGTTGCGCGCCGCGGCGTTGAGCAGGCTCGTGCTCAACGATGTCAAGGTTTCCGTCCTTGCCCTGCTGGGTGACGGTTCGGCGGATGACTACCGCGAATGTGTTCGGCTGTCGAGGCTGGCGTGGGCTTCGCTCGCGCTCGGCACGGGTCGCGCCGTCCTCGACTACGTTGCCGAATACGTCAAGGGGCGCACCGCCTTCGGCGAACCGATCGCTCACCGTCAGTCCGTCGCGTTCATGGTCGCCAACATGGCGATCGAACTCGAAGGCATGCGCCTTGTCACCTACAAAGCCGCTTCGCGCGCGGAGCAAGGACTTGACTTCGCCCGCGAAGTCGCCCTCGCCCGCCGGTTGAGTTCCGAATATGGCATGAAGATCGGCACCGATGGTGTCCAGTTGCTCGGTGGCCACGGCTTCGTCAAGGAACATCCGGTCGAACGCTGGTACCGCGATCTGCGCGCCGTCGGCGTCATGGAAGGCACACTCCTCGTTTGAGGGGTGGAGAGGACATAACCATGATCAATCTCGAAACTCCCCGTAAGTTCCGCGGCTTCATCGATCAGGCCAATAAGGTTGCCGACAATTTTCTGCGCGCCAATTCGCGCAAGTATGACCTCGCCGAGCACACGTACCCCAAAGAGCTCGACATGCTCGCCTCCCTCGTGGACGGTATGAGCGACTCCGGTCAGGGTCAGGGTGCCGGTGCTACCGGTGTCCGCCGCGATGACGCCGATTCCTCGGAGCGGGAAGGCAAAGTTAAAAACGGCACCAACATGTCATCGCTGCTGTCCATCATCGAAATGTGCTGGGGCGACGTAGGCCTGCTGCTCACGATGCCGCGCCAGGGACTGGGCAACTCGGCGATCGCCTCGGTGGCCACCGAAGATCAACTCGCACGTTACAAGGGCACCTGGGCCGCCATGGCCATCACCGAATCCTCAACCGGTTCGGACTCCGGTGCCATCACAACCACCGCGACGAAGGACGGCGAATACTACGTCCTCAACGGCGAAAAGATCTTCGTTACCTCCGGTGATCGCGCCGATTCCGTTGTCGTCTGGGCGACCCTCGACAAGAAACTTGGCCGCGCGGCGATCAAGTCATTCCTCGTCACCAAGAACACACCTGGCATCCGGGTGGAGCGGCTTGAACACAAACTAGGCATTCGCGCCTCGGACACCGCCGTCATCGTGCTCGACAACTGCCGGGTCCACGAGTCAAACCTTCTCGGCAACCCCGACGTCGACCCCAAGGAAGGCTTCGCGGGAGCGATGGCGACGTTCGACAACACTCGCCCGCTGGTTGCCGGCATGGCCGTTGGTTGTGCCCGCGCTTCGCTCGAACTGATCCGCGAGCTCCTCGAAGGGGCCGGCACCGAAATCGACTACGACAAGCCCATTCAAGCTCAGTCGTACGCGGCCGCGACATTCATCGCGATGGAAGCGGACTGGGAAGCGGCCTTGCTGCTGACGATGGAAGCTGCCTGGCTGGCCGACAACCGCAAACCCAACTCGATGCAAGCGTCGATGGCCAAGGCCAAGGCCGGCCGCGTCGGCAACGACATCACTCTGCGTTGTGTGGAGCTCGCGGGCACACTCGGCTACAGCGAAATGTCCTTGCTGGAGAAATGGTCGCGCGACTCCAAGATCCTCGACATCTTCGAAGGCACCCAGCAAATCCAACAATTGATAGTCGCTCGTCGGCTGCTCAACTTGTCGTCGTCCGAACTCCGCTGAATACCGAAGCGGAGGTCGATGGCATTCGTTCGGCAGTGGCGCGCCCTTCTAAAAGGCCAGTCTCTAGGATGACTGGTGTGACCGAGGGCAAGGCAAGCGGATTCGATGTCGACTACGAGTTGACGAGGCTTTTGCGGCGTTCGCGCGCCAGAGGTTTGAAACTTGCCGCCGAGCTGGACGAGTCGCTCGACTTGACGAGTTATTTACTGCTGATGGCGATTTATGACAACGGCGACGGCCTGCACGGATCCGACCTGGCCGAGTCGTTCGGGGTCCACAAGTCAACGATCAGCCGGTCCATTTCGACTCTGCAAAAACTCGGTCTCGTCGAGCGGGTTGCCGATCCGCACGACGGCAGGGCCCAATTGCTGACGGCCTCGCTCGACGCGGCGCGCCGGATCGATGAGAGCCGCGAGCGCGGTCACGGTTGGCTCGCCGAAGTCCTGACCGAATGGTCAACTTCTGAACGCACTGCCTTCGCGAATGGTCTCGCCCGGTTCAACACCGCTGCGGAGCAAAAACCAATCAATTAGAGCCCAGGCGAGAGTTGGACCTTTGCTGATTTTCCATATTGCGACAACTGCCGATTGGCAGGCAGCCGAAGCCTCCGGGTCCTACACGACCTCCACCCGCGGGGTGACTCTCAAGTCCGAGGGGTTCATCCATCTCTCGCGGGACTCGCAGGCCGACGAGGTTCTCTCGAAGTATTACGCCGGTGCCACCGAGCCGCTCACGCTTTTGATGGTCGACACCGCGTTGTTGACGTCGCCGTGGCAATTCGACGACGTGGCGGGCGCTCTGCGAAGTTTCCCGCACATATATGGGCCACTCAATCCCGACTCGGTCGTCAGGGCCACGCCGTTGACGAAGGACGCTTCAGGCGGGTGGGCCCTTCCTACACTTCCAGCATCGATTTGATCGACGTACGTTCGTCCATTGCGCGGTAGGCATCGGCGACCTTGTCGAGCGGGAGCACGAGATCGAAGACGCGACCTGGCTTGAGGGCGCCACTGAGGACTTCTGGAAGAAGCTCGTCGAGATAATTGCGTACGGGGGCGACGCCGCCGGCGATGCCAAGGTTGCGACGGAACATGGACGGGACATTGAGTTCTACGTCGTGGGGCACGCCGACATAACCGATCCGGCCGCCAGGACGGGCGCATTGCACGGCCTGGTTCATGCTGTCCTTCGTGCCGACGCATTCGAGGACGAAGTCGGCGCCGATGCCGTCCAGCAATTCGCGAACCATCTGGGCGCCTTCCTTTCCGCGTTCGGCGATGATTTCGTCGGCACCGAATTCGCGCGCGACCTGTTGGCGATCCGCGTGCCGCGACATCGCCACGACCTTGGCGGCACCGAGGCGCTTGGCCGCCAGCACCGCGCTGAGTCCGACCGCTCCGTCGCCGACGACGGCAACCGTGCTGCCGGCGGTCACTCCCGCGGACATGGCCGCGTGATGACCGGTCGGGAAGACGTCCGACAAACACAGGAGATGGGGGATGAGCTCCTGGTCGGGCTGCGAATACGTCGAGACGAGGGTGCCGTCGGCCAAGGGAACCCGTACGAGTTCGCCCTGGCCGCCGTCGACCATATTGCCGTCTCGGTCCTTATTGCCCCAGAAACCACCAATCGGGCAGGACGTATGCACTCCGCGTTTGCACAAAGGGCAGGTGTTGTCCGAATAGGTGAACGGCGCGATGACGAAGTCACCCGGTTTGACCGAGGCGACGGCCGATCCGACCTGCTCGACGATGCCGACGAATTCGTGGCCGATACGGGTGGCCTGCTTGACCTCGTTGATCCCGCGGTAGGGCCAGAGATCGGAGCCGCATACACAAGCGGCGACGACCTTGACGATGGCGTCGGTGTCGGTCATGAGTTGGGGTGTGGCGACATCGTCGAGGCGAATGTCGCGGGGAGCATGGAGAACGGTTGCGCGCATAAATCCATTCTTACTCATGAGCGTGGTTTTGGCAGCCACGGGCATATGGAAGGATTGCGGCATGAGTGAAAAGCCAGAAATCGACTTCCAGGGCGGCGACGCCCCAACCGAACTCCAGATCCAGGACATCATCGTCGGCGACGGTCCCGAAGCCGTGGCGGGCGGTGTCGTGGACGTGCATTATCTTGGCGTCGAATTCGACACCGGCGAAGAATTTGACTCCTCGTGGAGCCGCGGCAAGTCTGCCAACTTCCCGCTCCGTCAGCTGATCAAGGGTTGGCAGGAGGGCATTCCCGGTATGAAGGTGGGCGGCCGTCGCCAGCTCGTATGCCCGCCCGAACTCGCCTACGGCGCCGCCGGTGGCGGCCACCAGCTGTCCGGCAAGACACTGATTTTCGTGATCGACCTCCTCGGTGTGAGCTAAACCCTCCGCAGCCCCGCGAGTGGCGCAAGTTCGTGGAAATTCGGTGTCGAAATCCCCGAAACTGCGCCGTTCGATGCGCAAATCTGCGCCACTCGCGGGTTCGAGATTCTAGGGGGAGTTTGTATGACCTCGGCCTTGCTGGGTGGACTCGTCGTCCTGGCTCTGATCGACAGCACCAGCTTTGGGACGCTTCTCATCCCGATCTGGTTGATGCTCGCGCCCGGCCGACTCAAGCCGAGCCGACTGTTGATCTTCCTCGGCACCGTTGCGGCGTTCTACTTCGCCCTTGGCCTGCTGTTGACCGCTGGCGTGACTGCCTTCTCCGACCAGATCGAGGAAGCCCTCGACACCACGCCCGTCCAGGTCGTCCAGCTGGCCCTGGGCATTGCCCTGCTGGTTCTGGCTTTCCGCATCGGTCACAGGAAAGGCGGCGGTGAGGGTGGTCGCATTGCCCGCTGGCGTCACAGTGCGATGAGCGAAGGCGGCTCGACCAGGGCGCTCATGAGCCTCGCCCTCGGCGCGGCCGTCCTCGAAGCCGCATCGATGGTTCCCTACCTCGCCGCCATCGGCCTGCTCAGCACGTCTGACCTCTCTTGGACGGCTATGGCCGGCCTGCTGGCGGCCTACTGCCTGGTGATGATCACCCCGGCGCTCATCCTTCTCGGCGGCCGCATCCTCGCCCAAGCCCGCATCGAGCCCTTGCTGCAGCGCGTCAACGATTGGATGGTCCGCAACGGGGCCGAGAACACCGGCTGGATCCTTGGCATCATCGGTTTTCTCCTCGCCGCAAACGCACTTGACGGCCTCGGAATCCTCACCCAGATCGAAGGCTGGCCCAAGAGTTGAGCATTCGCGACGCGGCCAGTGGCGCAAAGTCGCACCCGAGTGGCGCAGATTCGGCAGTTTCAGACGCGAAATGTGACGAATCTGCGCCACTCGCGGAGCTCGGACGGTCACAGGCCCTCGACGAGGGTTGTCACCCGCTTTGTAGACACGGGGAACGCAGTTTTCAAACCCTGGGCGAAGAAACTTAGCCGCAGTTCCTCGAGCGCCCATCGTGCATGCTGGACCCTGGGTTCGAGTCGCTCCAAATCGTTGAGCGGCGCCGTTCGTTCATGGAACAACGCTTCGAGATCCTGGACGGCCAGCACGTCGGCCGTCGTCGGCATCGAGAGTCGCCGCCTCGCCGCTTCCAGATACAGCGGTATGCGGCGCATGTTGGCAACACCGGCATCGCGGATGAAGCCTCGATAGATCAGCCACGACAACTGCACCCGGACGTCCTCACCGGCCTCGGATCTGTCGAGCGTGACTTCTCCCAAGGCCTTCAACGTCTTGATCGCGGACTGAACCGTCGCCTCGGTGACTCCGTAGGCCTCCTGGCGGACCTTTTCCCGCAGGCCGGCAAACGACGCTTCGTCCCAGACCGGCCCGCCGTGGCGCACGACGAGTTCGTCCAGCGCGGCCAGATAACAATCGTCGATGAGCGAGGCACCGTCGGCATACGGCCCGGTCGAGAGCGTAAGTTTGGACTTGAGGTCCAGATTTTTCGCAATGTTCACGACCGGAGTTGGACTTGTGAGTACGAGTAGCCGGGCTTGGCCGCGGATCATCGCGACCTTCTGCTCGACCAGGCTGTCGAGCATCCGCAAGGCGACGGCCGCGCCCTCGTCGACGAGCGCGGGATAGCCGGTGGCCTGGCCGACGGCGATCGATTTGTCGATAGTCCCGACATCCCATGACGTCATACCACTGCGTTCGCGCTTCTTCGCCACTTGTCGCAAGCCCTTGCGGAGCTGCGGAGTGAGTTGTTCGCGGAGCGCGTCAAGATCCTTGCCGGTTGCCAGTTCCTTGTCGCCGTCGAGGATCCGGAAACGGATGCGCAGGTGATCGGGCAGGGACGTCCAGTCGAAATCCGAAGGCTTGACGAGCGTGCCGTTGAGCATCCTCATCTGGGTGGCGAGCTCCGCGCTCACATCACCGGCCACTGCATCCATACGGTCGAGTAATTTGCGGGCAAACTCGGGTGCAGGCACAAAATTGCGACGCAGGTTTTTAGGCAATGACCGGATCAGTCCGGCAATGAGTTCCTCGCGGTGGCCGGGGACACTCCAGGCGAAGTCGGCGGCGTCGATCGTTGTCAGATCAGTGAGCGGCACGTCGACCGTCACGCCGTCGTGGACGGTGCCGGGCTCGAAGGCATACGTCAACGGATATGCCGCCGTCTCCGAGTGCCACTCATGCGGGAACTCGGAGTCGATTCCGCCCGGAGCATCGGCCCGCAATAAGTCCTCGGAGGTGAATGTCAACAGTTCGGGGTTGTCTCGGCGGGCCTGTTTCCACCACGTGTCGAAATGGCGGCCCGACACGGCCTCGGTGCCCAAACGCGCGTCATAAAAGGCATAGAGCGTCTCGTCGTCGACCCTGATGTCTCGGCGGCGTACGCGGTCCTCGATCTCATCGACTTCCTCGAGCAATGCCCGGTTGTGGGCGAAGAAGCGGTGGTTGGTCTTCCACTCGCCCTGGACGAGGGCATGGCGGATGAACAGGTCGCGCGCGACAACCGGGTCGATAGCGCTGTAGGTCACGAGCCGGTCGACGACGATCGGCAACCCATACAAGGTGACTTTTTCCTTGGCCATGACTGCGCTGCGCCTGGTCGACCAGTGCGGTTCGTTGTAGGAGCGTTTGACGAGGTGGGCAGCGGCCTTCTCGATCCATTCGGGCTGAATCTTCGCATTGGTGCGCGCCCAGAGCCGAGTGGTCTCGACGAGTTCGCCGGCCATGATCCAGCGCGGCGGCTTCTTGGCTAGCCCTGAGCCGGGAAACACCATGAATTTTGAGTTGCGGGCGCCCACATACTCGCGACCGTCGGTGTCCTTGAGCCCGATGTGCGAGAGCAGGCCCTCGAGCATCGCCTGGTGAATGAGGTCGGGGTCGGCGCCGGTGTGGCCGGGGCGCATCTTGAGGTCTTTGGCGGTCTGCCGCAACTGCGAATGCACGTCGTGCCATTCGCGGATGCGCACGTAGTGCAGGTATTCGCCTTTGCACATCTTGCGGAACTTGCTGTGCGACAACTCTTCGCGCTTCTCGCGCAGATAGGTCCACAGAGTCAGGAAAGAGAGGAAGTCCGAGTCGGGTTGGACGAAGCGTTTGTGCGACAAGTCGGCGGCCTGCTGGTGGTCCAAGGGGCGTTCACGTGGGTCCTGGATCGACATGGCCGACACGATGACGAGGACATCGGCGAGGCAACCGAGACGGTCGGCGGCCAGCAACATCCGGCCGAGGCGCGGGTCGACCGGCAGGCCCGACAACGTACGGCCGAGTTTGGACAGGTTGTTGCCGCGAAGGGCACCGAGTTCGCGCAAAAGATTGGTGCCGTCGGCGATCGCGCGAGAGTCCGGCGGATCGAGGAACGGAAAACGACGGATGTCGCCGAGGTCGAGGGAAGCCATCTGCAACAACACCGAAGCGAGATTGGTGCGCAGGATCTCCGGGTCGGTGAATTCGGGCCGTGAGTCGAAGTCGTCCTCGGCATAGAGGCGGATGCAGATTCCGTCGGCGACGCGGCCGCAGCGCCCGGCCCGTTGATTGGCGCTGGCCTGCGAAATCGCCTCGATGGGGAGCCGTTGGACCTTCAGCCGCTGGCTGAACCGGGAGATGCGGGCCAGGCCCGGGTCGATGACGTAACGGATACCGGGCACGGTCAGCGACGTCTCGGCGACGTTGGTGGCCAACACGATGCGCCGGCCGGAATGATTGCTGAAGATCTTTTGCTGGTCGTGAGTCGAGAGACGGCCATACAGCGGGAGAACCTCGGTCAAGCGGTATTTGCGGCCGTTGAGGTATTCGGTCGCATCGCGGATCTCGCGTTCGCCGGAGAGGAACACGAGGATGTCGCCCTGGTTGGGCAACTCGCGGACGGCGTCGTCGATCGCCGAGAGGTAGTCGCCGTCGTCGCGTTCGGCGAGTGGGCGATAGCGGACTTCGACCGGAAAGGTCCGGCCGCTGACCTCGATGACGGGAGCGTCGAACATCGCGGCGAAGCGGTCGACGTCGATCGTCGCGGAGGTGATGATGACCTTGAGGTCGGGGCGGCGGGGGAGGAGTGTCTTGAGATAACCGAGAAGGAAGTCGATCGCCAACGAGCGTTCGTGTGCCTCGTCGATGATGATCGTGTCGTAGCGGCTCAAGTTGCGATCGCGGTTGATTTCGGCGAGCAGCAACCCGTCGGTCATCAGCTTGATCGCTGTTGAGGAACTCGTCTTGTCGTCGAAGCGGACGGCATATCCGACTTCGGCGCCGAGCGAGACTTCGCATTCGTCGGCGATGCGTTGGGCGACCGCGCGGGCGGCAATGCGGCGCGGCTGTGTATGCGCGATCCTGGTTCGCCCGAGGCCAAAGGCGATTTTGGGCAATTGGGTGGTCTTGCCCGAACCGGTCTCACCGGCGACGACCACCACCTGATGATTGGTGATCGCCTCGGCGATGTCCTGGCGGCGGGCGCTGATCGGGAGCGCGTCGTGATAGTGCAGTTTCATCGCAACGGCAGTCATCGCAAGCCCAATGCATCGGCGAACAGCGAATAACCCACGAATGCGAAGACGTCGAGGATCGTATGCGCGATGACGAGCGGCATGACCCGTTTGGTGCGGTGGAACCAATAACCGAAGATCAGGCCCATCACAAAGTTGCCGAGGCCGGAGCCGAAGCCCTGATAGAGGTGATAACTGCCACGGATGGCGGCGCTCGTCACGATGGCGACCGGTGCGCTCCAGGAGAATTCGCGGAAGCGGGTGATGAGATAACCCACCATCACGACCTCCTCGAGTACGGCGTTCTGGATCGCGGAGAGGATGAGGACCGGAATCGTCCACCAATATTGGTCGAGACCACTGGGGATGACGTTGGCGGTAACGCCCATCGCGCGGCCGGCGAAATACAGCCCGATCCCGGGCAGGCCAATGACGGCGGCGAGGCATGTGCCCGCGAGGATGTCGTGGAGTGGCTGGCTGCGGTCGATGCCGAGCCTCTTGGAGACGGTCCTCAAATCGTGGTCCAGGCTCAGCAGATACAGGGCCAAAACGACTGGCACGAGCGCGAAGCCGATGCCGAGGACTTGCAACGTAAGGTCAAGGTATTCGCGCGGACTTTGGGAAGAGTTGAGAGTCGCGGTGGATTGACGGAGCCCACCGTCGGCGGTGAGTTTGGCGATCAGACTGACAACGGCATAAATCGCGGACTGGCCCAGCGACAGGCCCAGGACGATCCAGACCTCCGCCCTCAGCCTTCGGGGGCTACTCACCATCAGATGTCGTCGGTTTCCTGGATGACTCCACCACCTGGGGCCTGACTCGCGTCGAGTTGGGCACCGGTATTGAAGCTCATACCGCAAGTGTACGCAGCGACATCTCGCACCCGTGCGGCTAATCTCGGCGTGTGACGACACAGGCAGGAACGGACACATCACTTCAGTTGCCGGCGGGAATGTCCGCCGGTGACCTCGCCCGCAAGCGCGGGCTCAGGCGTATGCGACTGCTCGCCGTGTCACTTCTGATTTTGGCGGCAATCGTGTATGCGCTCACGCGCGAAAAGGCCGGCGGCTGGGACTATGTCAATGCCGCAGCCGAGGCCGCCATGGTCGGCGCTATCGCCGACTGGTTCGCCGTCACCGCACTTTTTCGTCATCCGCTGGGCTTGCCGATCCCGCATACGGCCATCATTCCCAATCGCAAACAGGCGTTGGGGGAGAGCCTGCAGGAATTCGTCGCCGACAATTTCTTGTCCGAAGCTGTCATCCGCGAGCGCATTGCCACGGCCGGAGTGAGCAGCCGTGCCGGTGCGTGGCTCGTCGCCGACGAGCACAGTCAACGTGTCGTCGACGAAGGGTCCAAGATGCTGGCCGATGCCCTCGCCGCGGTCAAGGCCTCCGATGTTGCCGCCGTCGTCGAGGAAGCGTTGATACCGCGGCTCAAGGAAGAACATCTGAGCCCCGTCATCGGCCAGCTGATGGCTGAAATTCTCAACGATGACGCCCATCGTGGACTCGTCGACCTGATGATGAACGAGTTGCACCGTTGGCTCCTTCACAACGAGCATGAGGTCACCGGCATCGTCGGGCAGCGTGCGCCGTGGTGGACGCCGCATTGGTTCGACGAACGTGTCGCCCTGCGTCTTCATGCCGAGGCCGTCGATTGGGTCGCCGAGATCCGCGACGACCCTCAGCACCTCGCTCGCGAGGCCCTCAATCGGTGGCTCACCCAGTTGTCGACGGACCTGCAACACAATCCCGCGACGATGGAACGCGCCGAACGGCTCAAGGAACGATTGTTGTCGCAGCCGCAGGTCGCCGCAACGTCCATCGCACTCTGGGATGCCTTGCGCCGGGCCCTTATCGGTTCGCTCAACGAGCACGACGGCCTTCTGCGCCGACGCGCGGTTGAGGAGCTTCACGCCCTCGGAGACAAGATGATGGAGGACAAAGAGTTCGCCACCCGCGTGGACACTCTGCTCGCCGATGTCGCCGCGTATGTCGTCAACAACTACGGCCACGAACTTGCCACGATCATCTCGGCGACAGTCAACCGTTGGGACGGCAAGGAGACCGCCGAACGGATCGAACTCCACGTCGGGCGCGACCTTCAGTTCATCCGGATCAATGGAACCGTCGTCGGCGGTCTTACCGGCCTTGCCATTCATACGATCTCGGCGCTGTTGTGAAATGTTCCGCACGCCGAGAGGCCACATTTTGTGGACAAGATGTGCATAACGAGGCCCGGACTGTGTGTGACCTGGCTCATATTGTGGACAGTCAAAAAATAATCAACAAATAGCAGAAAAAGATTGGGAAAACTCTTGTGCGCGGACTGGCCGAGGGATACAAAGGAGTTACGCAATTCCTTCGGGAAACGCGGGAACGAATCCAGAGAAGAACCCATAGTCAGCGACGCAAGTCAATGACAGTCGGTCGGTGATGCGACAGGCGGGGGACAGGGCGGATTCGGGACTGAGAGAGAGCATCACGCTCGATCAAATCGAGGCCCCGGAAACTCATACTTTCCGGGGCCTCGTCCAATTGTACGGAGTCTCATCTCCTCCTGCGCCTTCCATATGAGGTTTCAGAACCGGCCTACCGAGGTCGATGCGGAGATGTGGGCGGGTGTTTGCTAATCTTCACTGGCTGCACAACGCTTGAAATTGAGCATGTCCGGGTGGCGGAATGGTAGACGCGCTAGCTTGAGGTGCTAGTGCCCGTATAGGGCGTGAGGGTTCGAGTCCCTTCTCGGACACAATAGGAAAATGGCCTCCGACCAGGGATATTATTTCTCGGGTTGGGGGCCATTTTCTGTCGAAGTGCTCAAAAATGCTGAGCGTCCCCGAGGTGGGCCGCGAAACGGTCGACCGCCGACCTCTGGATCGCCGGGGTGACCTGGCTGCAGATGCGCATTGTCTTCGTATTGATGTCGTTCCACCTCTGGGCGAAGGCTTCGCTGCGGCGCATGCCTGCGTAGGCGACGAGCCGCCACAGCGGAGCAGCTCGTCCGTCAGTTCGTCGCGGTCCCAGGTCAGGAGCGTGGTGAGCCGGTCGGCGTGCCAGGTGACGATCTCTGGCTTCTGCGCCCAGATTTCGCTCGACTTCGGGGCCATGACGGTGCGCTTCTTCATGGTCGGGTTCATCGTGAGGTGGCCGTCCTCAATCGCGTCGTCCAAGATCGCGCCGAGGACGACGTGAACCTTGTGGATGCTGTTGGCCGGCAGCGGCTGCCCCTTTCCAACATGATCGGTCCGGCCGTTCTTCTCCAGGTCGCGGTAGTGGCGGGCGATCCGAGTGGCGGTGATTTTGTCGAGCCGCATGTCACCGAGTTGCGGTGTGATGTGGGCAGCGGCAGCGCCCCCTCGGCCAAGCTCTGGCGGCGGGTGGCAATCCCGCGTGAGAAGTTCCTGCGGCTGTTCGACCCCGACGTCGAGTGACCCGCCGCATGCGCTCCGTCGTGCTGACTGTGAGCGCTGTCGTGCCATTTCTCGGTTATTGCATCTAAAGTACAAGTTCGAGTGGCGAGATGGAGGCTCTGACGAGCTGGGCGGCCGGCTCCCGGCCGTGGGCGCCGAGGCGCAGGTGGCCTGCGGAGGATGCGCTGGCGGTGCTGGCACGGGCGGACGAACGGATCGGATCGTGGGGCCGGTACCTGAATCATCTGCTGATCCGGTCGGAGTCCATCTCTTCGTCGTGGATCGAGGGGAACCGGGTTACGCAGCCGGGTCGCCGGTGAAGGAGTACGGCCCACGCAGGCCCGCACCGCCATCCTGGGGCCGGAGGCCAAGTCGATTCACCCCCTCTCGATACCCGTTCTCGCTTAACCTAACCGACCAGAACCCAGAATCGGGTTGTTCGGACTTGTCGAAGGGCGCCTGAGAAATCAGCGGCCCTTGTCGTTTCCGTGGCGTGAGAATTGCATCTGTGATGGCTAGGTGAAGACAACTCCGATTCTCCCGATGCGGCCAACCGTGAGATTCTCTGTACTGTCGGGACGGTGCATTACCCGTCGACTCCGCTGGGCGACACCAAGCAAACGCAGAAGGATGAAGAGTTGACCACGACCTCGCTTCCGCCGAAAGATCACGGCGGTGTCCTCGCCGAAGCCTCTCGACGACGGACCTTTGCCATCATCGCCCACCCCGATGCCGGCAAGTCGACGCTGACCGAGGCCCTGGCCCTCCATGCGCACGTCATCTCCGAGGCCGGCGTCACTCACGGCAAAGCCAACCGCAGGAGCACCGTTTCGGACTGGATGGAGATGGAGAAGGAGCGGGGGATATCCATCTCCTCGACGGCTCTGCAGTTCGCCTTCGACGGCCGGGTCATCAACCTTGTCGATACGCCCGGGCACGCCGACTTCTCGGAAGACACTTACCGCGTGCTCGCCGCCGTGGACTGCGCGGTGATGCTCCTCGACGCCGCCAAGGGCCTCGAGCCGCAGACCCTCAAGCTCTTCGACGTATGCCGGCGCGGCAACATTCCGGTGATCACTGTCATCAATAAGTGGGACCGTCCGGGGCTTGATCCGCTCGAGCTCGTCGACCAGATTCAGCAGCGAATCGGCCTGAGGCCTACGCCGCTGACGTGGCCCGTAGGTATCGCCGGTGATTTCCGTGGTGTGCTCGACCGGGCCAGCGGCGACTTCATCAAGTTCACCCGGACAGCCGGAGGAGCGACCAGGGCGCCGGAGGAACGGATACCAGCCGACCAAGCTCACAGCGAAGGCCCCGCCTGGCAAGTCGCGGTCGAGGAGCACGAACTCCTGAGCGCAGACGGCGCCGACCATGACCGCGCCACGTTCTTAGCGGGCGAAACCACGCCCGTACTTTTCTCGGCTGCGACGCTGAATTTTGGTGTCGGGCAACTCCTGCGGACGCTCGTGGACATCGCCCCCAGCCCGGCCGACCGCATCACGCGGGACGGGACAACGCGTCCCCTCGCCAGTGCATTCAGCGCCTTCGTCTTCAAGGTGCAGGCCGGGATGGACTCCTCCCACCGCGATCACCTCGCCTTCGCGCGTGTCTGCTCGGGAACCTTCACAAGGGGGATGGTCGTCACCCACCAACGCACCGAGCGCCCCTTTGCCACGAAATACGCACAATCGGTCTTCGGCCGTGAGCGCACAACCGCCGACACCGCCTACCCCGGTGACGTCATCGGCCTTGTCAACGCCTCGGCGCTCGGAATCGGAGACACCCTGTATGTCGATGATCCCGTGGAGTTTCCACCGATACCCCGCTTCGCCCCGGAACACTTCTCGGTCATTCGAGCTCGGGATTCGGGACGGCACAAGCAGTTTCGGCGCGGCATCGAACAACTCGACCAGGAAGGCATCGTCCAGGTCCTTCGTTCAGAGTTGCGCGGCGACCAGGCGCCTGTGCCCGCGGCGGTCGGACCCATGCAGTTCGAAGTTGTGCAGCACCGTATGGAGCACGAATTCGGCGCTACCACTTCTCAGGAGCGCCTGCCCTACACGATCGCCCGGGCGATTGCGATCGAAGACACCAAGTTGGTGAACCAGCACCCTGGCGCCGAGGTCATGACACGCAGTGACGGCACCACCCTCGCACTCTTCACCGACCGCTGGCGGCTGCGCACGCTGGAAATGAAGAACCCGCAAGTCAGCTTCGTGTCTCTCGCCGCGGGCTCCGACTGAGGTGCCGAGGCGAAAATCGGGATTGTGGTGGGTCGGTGACTATAACTTCGATTCGGTCGTCAGTGTGAAGCCGCAGGCGGTAAGGTAGAACAAGCATCATTCTGTATGGTCGCTCGTAGAACGAGTCGTTTCTCGGCGGTTGGCATCGGACTTGCTGTCGGATGAGTCCACACGGCGGGCGCTTCAACGTTGTTCACTGCGCCGATGACCATGCCGGTCGGTTGGACGATGTCGGGTGGAGGACTAGCCACCGCGGCCCACCCCGTTAGACGTCGGGACGTGGTCTCGGCTCAGCACCGGAGGCGCTGTTACTGCATTGCCACGGCCAACGTGCCGTGTATTTCAGAGGAGGAACTCTTGGCCAGAAGAGGCCAGCGCCAGTCGGGCGCTACCCGCACGCCGCCCCGAGGCCAGCGACGGGCCCGCGATCTCGACAATGAAGGCATCATGCCGGTGCTCGCCCGGGCTGTGCGCGAAGTCGAGGCGGGCGCTCAACGCGGCACTGTGTCGCCTTCGATTCGCACCAGGTTCCAGGTCATCGCTCTGCTGGTGCGCGAGGAGCGTGATCGAGTCAGGGCCGACGATGCCGGCACGGAGGCCCACCGCGCCGAGCAGCTCAAGCGCCTTGACGGCATCGCGACGATCCTGGCGAAAACCGCTGCGCGCGACACCTCACTCTTGGCACTTCTCGCCGACGAGGCCGTCGTGTCTGACACGGCCACGTCGCTCAAGCGCGACATGCAAATCGCCGCCGGAGTCGAGCCGGCTCCCGAGGCCGTCACCACGACCGAATCGGTGGTCGCCTCCCCGACGACTGAGCGTCAGGTTGTGCCGCAGTCGGTCGTCTCGCGACGACTGGCCAATCCCTTTCTCGCTCCTGAGTTCGTGCCGGTCAAGCAACACGAGCAGCAGCCTCGACGCCTCGCCACCTGGGAACTGCTCGGCCCGCTCCTCTCATCGTTCGAGCGCGCCGCCGGCGGAGCCTCGGCGTGTATGGACTTGCCGGAGCCGTCCTCATCCAAACCGCGAAATGGCCCGGAGCTGATGCGGCACCAAGGGCAGCTGATCGCCGCGGCAGCATCCGGTCACAGGACGTTCCTGCTCGCCGACGAGCCGGGACTGGGCAAGACGGCTGAGGCGCTGCTCGCAGCACAAGCAGCGAACGCCTACCCGCTGCTCGTCGTCGTACCGAACGTCGTGAAGACCAACTGGGCGCGCGAGGCCAACCTCTGGACACCCAACCGGCCTGCCACCGTGATCCAGGGCAACGGTGACTCAATCGACGGTTTCGCCGACATCGTCATCGTCAACTACGAGGTGCTCGACCGTCACGTCGGTTGGCTGGGCGACCTCGGCTTCCGCGGCATGGTGCTCGACGAGGCGCATTTCATCAAGAATAAGGCGTCCCAGCGCTCCCAGCATGTGCTCCAGCTCAGCGAGCGGATCCGGGCCCGCACCCCCCGCCCGCTACTGATGGCGCTGACCGGGACGCCGCTGATCAACGACATCGACGATTTCCTGGCCATCTGGCAGTTCCTCGGCTGGATCGACGACAAGAAGCCGCGCGCCGAGCTCATGCATTCTCTCGAGGAGTCCGGACTGACGCCGGTCGACCCCGGGTTCTATCCTGCGGCTCGCAATCGGGTGATCGACCTCGGCATCGTCCGCCGCCGCAAGGTCGACGTGGCTGCCGATATCCCCGCCCGCCGCATCGCCGATCTTCCCGTCGAGCTCGAAGGCGAGGCGGGCCGATCGATCCGGGAGGCCGAGCGCCAGCTGGCGAGCCGACTCGTGTCACGTTACGAAAGCGCTCTCGCGACGCGCACCTCCGGTGTCGTTGTCGAGGGCATCGACCATGACCTCGTACGCCGGGTCGCTGGGTGGGAGCGGGAAGACACGTCGACGAAGACCGACGAGAACGTGTTCAGCATGATGCGCCGCATCGGCCAGGCAAAGGCCGGCCTCGCCGCCGACTACACCGCTCAGCTCGCCCACAGCGTGGGCAAGGTCGTCTTTTTCGCCAAGCACGTCGACGTGATGGACGTCGCCGAAGAAACCTTCGCCAAGCGTGGCATCCGCTTCTCGTCTATCCGCGGTAACCAGACCCCGAAGGCGCGCCAAAAGAACATCGACGCCTTTGTGAACGATCCCGACGTCTCGGTCATTGTCTGCTCGTTGACTGCGGCCGGCGTGGGAATCAACCTGCAGGTCGCCTCCAACGTCGTGCTTGCCGAGCTTTCCTGGACCGACGCGGAGCAGACGCAGGCCATCGACCGCGTCCACCGGATCGGTCAGGCGGAGCCCGTCACCGCGTGGCGCATCATCGCCTCGCAGACCATAGACACAAAGATCGTCGAGCTCATAGACAGCAAGGCGGGGCTCGCCGCCCGGGCGCTCGACGGTTCAGATGATGAGGTGTCATTGTCCGCCGACATGCAGCTCGAAACTCTCGTCGGGCTGCTGACGGACGCACTGTCGGCGATGTGAAGGGTGCCAATCGCGATTGTGTTGGAAATGCAATAACAAATCCGATTCTCACCGGACACAAGTCAGGAAATTGATGACCATCGAACTTACAGTCGCCGTTGACGGTTCATGCCACCTCAACACCACAGAAAGCATGAACAGCCCGACCGGGTGGGCGTGGTTTGCCGAGGACGGCCGCTTCGCCTACGGCGGTGTCGAAGACGGGACGAACAACGTCGGCGAACTCCTTGCCATTCTCAACGTCCTCATCGAGTTCCCCGATACGCCGCTTGTCATTCAGGCCGACTCCGCGTATGCAATTGGTTGTGCCTCGACCTGGGCCGAGGGCTGGTCTAAGAAGGGCTGGCTCAACTCGAAGAGGGAAGTTGTGGCGAACCTGGAGATCGTGAAAAGCATCTTTGCGCTCATGCAGGCCCGCAAGAGTGAAGGCGTTCCTGTTCGCTTCCAGAAGGTCAAGGCGCACCTTGCCGACACGACGATCTGGCCGCTGAACGCCGCGGTGGACGAACTCGCCGGCCTCGCATCCGAACGCGCGAAGGTCGGCCTGACCGCCATTGTCAGGAACGACAGCGTCAGGAGCGACAGCGTCAGGAACGACAGTGCCAAGCTAAAGCCACGTACCGAAACTCCGACAGCGGAAGCCAGCCCCGCAGTTTTGGCTGGCGCTCAAGCAATCCTCGATGACACCGGGAACGAAACCTCCAGGGCGATTGGCGTCACCGGCTTCCATACGGGCTTGGCCCGTGCCGTCCTCGACGCAGCGACGCCGTTCATTCTGTCGGCAGAACGCGAACGCCTTATCGAACTCGTCCAAAGCATGTCCTCACGCAAGGAACTCATTGTCGCCCTAGGCGGAACCCCCGATTGAAAGCAGGCCTCGTCGTGAACGTTGCAAGGGCTCAACCCTCGTAGTGCTCGACAACCTCGGCGGTTCGAACGGTCGCGTCATCGGCGTTGCCTCCGGTCGAGCGCGCTGCGCCGCGTTGACGAAGTAAATCCCAGCACCGGTCGAGCTGGACTTCGACGTCGTGCAGGCGTTCGTGCTCCTCGTCCTTGCTGATCTCATGGTCCGCCAGCTGGGTCCGCAACTTCTTTTCCTCCTCGACGAGGGAGTTGATGATGTCGTGGATGCCGCCGTCAGTAGTCATGGATCGAGTCTAGGCCCGGTACCGGGGCTCTGTTGGATCCTGTGTTGTTGGTGACAGACTCGAGGCTGACCGCTCACGAGATATTTGACGCAGGAGTACGCCCCATGCAGATACAGATCAACACCGATAACAACGTCGATAGCGGACCCGAGCTGACCCGCCTCGTCGAGGAAGAAATCGGCACCGCGCTGGCCCCATTCGTCGATCGCATCACCCGGGTGGATGTTCACCTGGGAGATGAGGGCGCCGGCAAGAAGGGCGAAGGCGACATGCGCTGCATGCTCGAAGCCAGGCCGGCCGGTCACGAGCCGGTCACGGTTACCCAGCACGCATCGACCACAGGTGAGGCGATCCGTGGCGCTTCGCACAAATTGCACAGCCTGCTTGAGAGCATGTTCGGCAGGCTCGATGATCGTCAACCGGGCGGAGGCACCATTCGCGGACCGCAATAGAAGTCGGCCCGAAGTCAAAGTAGGCAAACTTCAAAAGGAATGAGTCCCGATGGTAACCGGATCCCTGGACCAGCCCGGTGAGGCACCGCTGCTCCGTGACGACAACACACTCGGGACACGCGAGCGGCTGCCGATGACGTGGTTGTGGCTGTCCGTCGGGGCGCCTTTACTCGCCGCGGCCGGAAGCGTCGTGGGGTTGCTGGTGCCGGAAAACATGAGTGGGCAGTGACATGAAGGTGTTCACAGTAGGGCATTCGACCCACCCGATCGATGAGTTCATCGGTCTCATTTCGGCGCACGAGGTGCAGACGATCGCGGACATCAGGACGATCCCCAAGTCGCGCCACAATCCGCAATTCGGTCAGCACGAACTCGAGGGCAGCCTCAAGGATGCCGGGCTCGGCTACGTCCGGCTCGAGTCACTGGGCGGCCTACGCCACACAACGAAGGCCTCCGTCAACGGCGCGTGGCGCAACGCTTCCTTCCGCGGCTATGCCGACTACATGCAGACGCCCGAGTTCGCTTTGGGCATCGGGGAGCTGCTGACAATGGCGGGGGAGCGAATTATCGCGATCATGTGTGCCGAAGCGGTGCCCTGGCGTTGCCATCGTTCGCTCGTTGGCGACGCGCTCCTGGTGCGTGGCATCGAAGTGCTCGACATCATGAGCGGCACTATCGCCAAACCCCGCACGCTCACCTCCTTTGCGCAGGTTGACGGCACCGCCATCACCTATCCACCTGAAGACACAGCTCCACCTCAAGACACAGCGCAGGATTGAGGCCAGCGGCCGCAGCGGGAATCCGAAATCCGTCACATCCGGGACGAAAGTCTCTGGCCGCGACTGAGGCACATCGCTCATGATGAAAAGTGTCGGTCGACTTACGACACTGCCGAGGGGTTTGCCCGGAATTGGAGGAGTCACGATGACTGGATCGGACAGCGATAGGGGCGGTTCCCTCAAGGAGTTGACCGAGGAAGAATGCCTCGAACTATTGAGCACGACCACCGTGGGATGCATAGCCTTCATCAATGCCGACGGGCAGCAACTCATCCCGGTGAACTTCGTAGTTCTTGATGGCCGCATTTATTTTCGGACCGAATTCGCCGGACTTCTGTCCGGACTTGACCGTGGCCACGATGATGTTGCCTTCGGAGTGGTTTACCACGAGGACGCCTCCCGTAGCGGTTGGAACGTCACCGCGCGCGGCGGAGCCAGAAGGGTCGAGGACCGCGCGACCATCAACAGAGTCCTTGGCAATCTAAACCTCCAAGCCTGGGCAGGCGGCGTGCGGTCGACTGTGATCGAGGTGCGGCCCACGTCGGTCGCAGGGCGGAGAATCTCGGCAGTTAACGAACCGTGACCTTCCCGTTCTCGACCTCCCAGCGCTGGTCGAGACGGACGTTGTGCAGCAGTCGGCGGTCGTGAGAAACCAGCAGCAGAGCGCCTTCGTAGGCTTCCAAAGCCTTTTCCAACTGTTCGATGGCGGGCAAATCGAGGTGGTTGGTCGGCTCATCAAGTACGAGTAGATTGACGCCACGTGCCTGCAACAGCGCCAGGGCAGCGCGAGTGCGTTCACCGGGCGACAACCGGCCGACGACGCTGGACACCTGGTCGGCCTTCAACCCGAACTTGGCCAACAGGGTCCGCATCCGGGCAGAGGTGAATTCGGGCAATGCGGCGGCGAGCGCGTCGCCCAAGGACAGGTCTTCGGCAAGAGTGGTGCGAGTTTGGTCGATCTCCCCGATGGCAACGCTCGCACCGAGGGTCGCCATGCCGGAATCGGGCTTTTCGCCGCCCAGCAGCAGTTGCAGCAACGTGGTCTTGCCGGCACCGTTCGGGCCGGTGATGCCAATACGGTCGCCGGCGTTGACTTGCAACGAGGCCGGACCAAAGACGAAGTCTCCGCGGCGCAACGAGGCCTCGTTCAGGGTGGCGGCCACGGAGCTGGAGCGGGGAGCGGCGCCGATACTGAACTGCAGCGCCCACTCCTTGCGCGGCTCCTCCACCTCGTCGAGCCGGGCGATCCGAGATTCCATCTGCCGCACCTTTTGTGCCTGCTTTTCAGACGACTCGGTGCTGGCCCGGCGGCGGATCTTGTCGTTGTCCGGGCTCTTCTTCATGGCGTTGCGAACGCCTTGTGAACTCCACTCGCGTTGGGTTCGGGCGCGAGCCACCAGATCGGCCTTCGTGTCGGCGAAGTCATCGTAGGCATCTTGTGTATGGCGACGAGCCACCGCGCGCTCCTTCAGGAAAGAGTCGTAGCCGCCGTCATACACCGCCACCTTGTTCTGCGCCAGGTCGAGTTCCACGATCCGGGTCACGCAGCGGGCGAGGAACTCACGGTCGTGGGACACCAAAACGACTCCGCTGCGTAGCCCGCGAACGAACGACTCCAACCGCTCCAAGCCGGCGAGATCCAGGTCGTTGCTCGGCTCGTCCAGCAACACCAGATCGAATCGGCTGAGCAAAAGGGCAGCCAAGGCGGCTCGTGCGGCCTGTCCACCAGAGAGCGTGGTCATCAAGGTGTCGGCGCCGACGTCGAGTCCCAGATCGGCCAGGGTCGGCGGGATTCGCTCATCCAGATCGGTGGCGCCGCAGACCAGCCAGTGATCGAGCGCAATGGCGTAGGCGTCTTCCGCGCCTGCAGCACCGTGGCCGAGCGCCTCAGCCGTGGCCTCCATGGCGATGGTGGCTGCCGCGGCACCCGTGCGCCGGGCGATGTAGCCGGCGACGGTTTCGCCGGGAATCCGTTCATGCTCCTGCGGCAACCAGCCGATGAACGCATCGGACGGAGCGGCGGCGACCGATCCGCTCAGCGGCGTGTCATAGCCGCCAAGTAGTCGAAGCAGTGTCGACTTGCCGGCTCCATTGGCACCCACGACGCCGACAACGTCGCCGGGTGCGACGCTCAGGCTGAGGGAGGAAAACAGGGTGCGGTGGGCGTGCCCTCCCGAAAGTTCCCTGACTATAAGTGTTGCGCTCATCGCCCTATCCTAGAAGTCGGTCCCGCCGCTGCCCGACCCGATCGAGCTCTACCCGATCGACACCGTGCAGACCAATCCGAAATGATCCGAGCTGTCCGGTTCGGTGATTTGTATGCGACCGCTGAGTGCCGTCACCCGTGGACCGAAATAGAACCCGTCCAGATGCCTTGCGTGCAACGGCGGCGGTTGCCCGATTTCGTGGTGGATGTCATATTTGGCGTTACCCACCGGGATGACCGACCGCCAGTCCCGAAAACCCGCCGCTTCCAGGATGCCGCGCGGCCTGTCGGCCTGAGTGACAGTGTTGTTGAGATCGGCAGCCAGCAGGTCGACTCCGAACCGGCCGCAGAGCTTGACCAGGGTGCTGGCCTCGATAGCGCGCGATGTCCTGGCACTGTCGACAGTGGTGTTGACCGAGGACGAGAGATGAGTGGTCGCCGCCGTCCACCGGACGCCGGTGGCGATGTGTTCATACGAGACGATGGTGACGTGGCGACCTTGCGTGGTGGTCGAGCCGAGCGGAAACTCGCGTGTGTCCAGGACCCGGTTTTTCCGCGGGTCGCTGTAGGCATCATTGTGGCTCCGAGTGCGTATGACGTCCCAGTTGGGAAACATCCGCCCGAGGCTCTTACGTTCAGCGGACCGATTGACCTCGACGAAGAAGTAGACCGAAGCGCACATGCCGTCGGGACCGATCAGCTCCCGTTCAAGCATGGGAGCCCGATCCGCCCAGGGCTGTGTCTTGCGAGTCCAGTTTGATCCGAGGACGTTCTTGAAGCCGATTCGTATTGTTGCCCTGGCGGGGTCAGAAAGAATGTCGGTCATGTGAGTTCACCTTTTCTGAACGGCCCGGTGCACGAAATGCTATTCGAGCGCCATGGGACGCACCCGTACGGGCGCAAGGACGCTGATGACGATGACGGCGGTGATGGATCCGGCGGCCATGATCGAAGCCAGAACGATGATCTGGAATTGCCCTGCCGCCACGGGCGAAACGCCACCGAAGATTGCGCCTACGAATGCTCCCGGAAGAGTCACCAGCCCCGTCGTTTTTGTCTGGTCGGTCGAGGGAATCAGTGCCGAATAGATCGCGCCGCGGGCAAGATGGATTGTCGACTGGCGGGGTGTCGCTCCGAGGGCGAGCCATCCTTCGACCTCGTCCCATTGTTCGTCGACGGATTCGATGAACCGTCGACCAGCCAAGGTCGCAACGGTCATCGCATTCCCGATCACGATGCCCCCGATGGCCAACGCATAACGCGGAGTGAAGCCGATGGCTCCGGTGGCAAATACTATGATGAGAGTGATGGCGATGCCGCAGGCCATCGCGCCGCTGACCAGTGCGAAATGGCTCAGACTCCATCGAATCCGCCGCGCCGCGGTCACCGCCGCAACAGTGAACATGACCGACAAAGCAACGCCCACCCACAAGGGGCTCGTGATCACTCCGCTCAGGATGAAACTGATAGCGGCAAGCTGAGCTGCGCCCCGGACGATTGCAAATGCGGGCGCAAACCGATGTGGTGCACGAAATCCCCATAGAACCAATGTCGTCAGGGCCGTCAGTAGCCCGACCCCAAGGAGGGTCGGAGCGAAATCAGCGAGCCCGGTCACGAGGTCAGCGTAGCGAGAATATCCGCGACAGCAGTCGCAGTCACGCCAGCTGGTCGCCCCGGAAGTATGGTGGTTCCTGCCTGGTCAGGGCTGACCAGGGCAGGCGAGCAAAGCATCACTCAAGGGACCGGCACTTATGGCATACGTTTTTGATTTCTCCGAAGGCAGCAAGGACCAGAAGGATTTGCTCGGCGGCAAGGGTGCGAACCTGGCCGAAATGGCCAACCTGGGGTTGCCCGTCCCGCCGGGTTTCATCATCAGCACCGAGGCCTGCCGCGCCTACCTTGTCGAAGGACAAGAGCCCGACGGGCTCGCCGACGAAGTGAGCGAGCACCTTGCTGCGCTCGAAAGAAAAGTGAGCAAGACTCTGGGCGAGTCCGAGGATCCGCTGCTGGTCTCTGTGCGCTCCGGTGCGAAGTTCTCGATGCCCGGGATGATGGAGACGGTGCTCAACGTCGGCCTCAATGACAAGTCCGTCAAGGGGCTCGCCGCCATGGCGGACGGCGACGAACGATTCACTTATGACTCCTACCGCCGGCTGATCGCGATGTTCGGCGCGACGGTGCTTGGAATTGAAGCGACGGTTTTTGCCCAAGCGTTGGAAGACCTCAAGACTCTCCGTGGCACGAAGAGCGATCAGGATCTTTGCGCTGAGGACCTTCGCGAACTGGTGGCAACCTACAAGAAGCTGATCAAGGACCACACAGGCAACGACTTTCCCCAGGATCCGCGCGAACAGCTCGACATGGCAGTGCGCGCGGTCTTCGACTCCTGGAACACCGAGCGCGCCATTCTTTATCGTCGACGCGAGCAGATCCCGGCCGACCTGGGCACCGCGGTTAACATCTGCACGATGGTTTATGGAAACTGCGGGATGGACTCGGGCACCGGCGTCGCCTTCACCCGCAACCCGGCGTCGGGAGCTCAGGGAATTTATGGTGATTACCTGCAAAACGCCCAGGGCGAGGACGTTGTCGCCGGCATCCGCAACACCGTCCCGCTCGGCGACCTTGAGGGCATCGACAAGTCGTCCTACGACGAGCTTCTTGCAATTATGCAGACGCTCGAAGAGCACTACACAGACCTTTGTGACATTGAGTTCACCATCGAGCGTGGCAAATTGTGGATGCTGCAGACCAGGGTCGGCAAGCGCACCGCGGAAGCCGCATTCCGGATCGCCTGCCAACTGGTTGATCAGGGCCTGATCGACATGGACGAAGCCGTCCGCCGGGTCAACGGCGCACAACTCGCGCAACTGATGTTCCCGCGTTTCGATGCGGACGCGACGCGCGAACTGATCGGCAAGGGTATGAACGCCTCACCGGGTGCCGCCGTGGGCAAGGCGGTGTTCGATTCGACGACGGCTGTGGAGTGGAGCGACCGTGGCGAGGACGTGATCCTGGTTCGCCGCGAGACCAACCCCGATGACCTCAAGGGGATGGTCTGTGCAACCGGTGTGCTGACCAGTCGTGGCGGCAAAACTTCCCACGCTGCGGTCGTTGCGCGCGGTATGGGGCGCACGTGTGTGTGCGGCGCCGACTCCCTCGACGTGGACGTGAAGGCCAGGAAATTTACCAGCGCCGATGGGGTCACAGTTGCCGAAGGCGACCTGATCTCGATCGACGGGACTACCGGCGAGGTATTCGCCGGCGCGGTCCCGGTCGTCGATTCTCTGGCAGTGCGCTACTTCGAGGGCGACGAAAAGGCCACGGGCGACGAACTGGTGGGCGCAGTCGCTCGGATCATGGAACACGCCGACAAGGTCGGACGGCTTGCAGTCCGGGCCAACGCCGACACTCCTGATGATGGTGCGCGTGCCCGGCGGTTCGGTGCTCAGGGTGTTGGGCTGTGCCGAACCGAGCACATGTTCCTTGGCGACCGCAAGGTTCTTGTCGAACGACTGATCGTTGCTGGGACGCAGGAAGAGCGGGAGGCGGCGCTGTCGGCGTTGCTTCCGCTGCAGCGCAAAGACTTCGTCGGCATTCTCGAGGCTATGGACGGACTTCCGGTGACCGTTCGGCTGATCGATCCGCCGTTGCACGAATTCCTGCCCGACTACACCGAGCTTTCGGTGGCAGTCGCACTCGAGGATGAGCGGGGAAATCGTGACACTGCGCAGCACAAACTGCTCGCTGCGGTGAGTCGCCTGCACGAGCAGAACCCGATGCTGGGACTGCGCGGCGTTCGGTTGGGCATCGTCATTCCGGGACTGTTTTCCATGCAGGCCAGGGCAATTCTTGAAGCGACCGCCGAGCGTACCAAGGCGGGCGGTGACCCTCAGCCCGAAATCATGATCCCGTTGGTGGCAGCAACCCGGGAGTTCAAGCTGGTCAAAGCCGACATCATCAAGGTGGCCGCTCAAGTCGAGCACGAGCAGGGTGTGAAACTCACTTTCAGCGTGGGCACGATGATCGAGTTGCCGCGCGCGGCGCTGGTGGCCGCCGAGATCGCCGAGGAGGCGGAGTTCTTTTCCTTCGGAACCAATGACCTCACCCAGATGACCTGGGGATTTTCACGCGACGATGTGGAGGCCTCGTTCTTCGACACCTACCTCGACAAGGGAATTTTCGGCGTGTCTCCGTTTGAGACCCTCGACCGTGACGGTGTCGGCCAGCTCGTCAAACTCGCCGTCGAACGTGGGCGCGAGAGCCGCCCCGACCTGCATTTGGGTGTTTGCGGCGAACACGGCGGCGACCCCGATTCGATCCACTTCTTCGATGAGGTCGGCCTCGACTACGTGTCTTGCTCGCCGTTCCGGGTGCCCGTCGCCCGGCTGGGAGCCGGGCGGGCAACGCTGGCGCGTGCCTAACTGAACGGCATTGCGACTAAGGCACGCTGAGCCCGTGTCATTTCGATAGGCTTGCGGCGTGTTCCACGAGGCCGCAATCCGGTGCTGACGTGGGCGACGTGGGACCAGGCCGCGATCGTGTCGCTGCTCAGCGTCGCCACGTTTGCCCTGATACGCCGGAGCCGCCCCAGCAAGGCCGGCAACGCGCTGTTGCCGGCCTTCGGAGAGTTCGCCCTGATTTCAGCGCTCTATTCGATTTGGCAAGTCGCTCGGCAATTACCGCTCACTCATGAGGGCGGCGCGATAGACCGCGCTCGCCAGATCGACGATTTCCAGCAGGCCATACACCTACCGACTGAGATCGCGATGCAGCGCCTCGTGGTCGACCATGACGTGCTGGCGTGGTTGACGAACGCCTATTACGCCACGCTTCACGTCCCCGGGCTCATAGTGTTCCTGATCTGGTTGTTCGTCAGACACCGAGACCGCTATCCGCACTGGCGAAACGGCTTGGCGGTTGTCACTGCCGGCTGCCTGGTCATCCGTTTTGTTCGTGTCGCTCCGCCGCGGTTCATCGACGAACTCGGCTTCGTGGATTTGTCGGATCAACACGGATTCGCCGTGTATGGCCCGGTCGGCACGGGAATCTCCGATCAATTCGCGGCGATGCCTTCGGTCCACGTGGGCTGGGCTGCTGTGGTGGCTCTCGGCGTTTTCGCCACGACGACCAGTCGCTGGAGGTGGTTGTTCGTGCTCCACCTGTCCATCACGTTTTTCGTGGTGGCGGCGACCGGTCATCATTGGTGGCTCGACGGGATCGTAGCGATCGGGCTGCTCGCGATCGGTCTTCGACTCGATACGGCGCTTCGCCGTTTCCGTGGCCGGGTCACTCCGGTTGTATCCTGTGTAACGCAAAACAATGAGTTCGGAAGGAAGGGGACACGGTCGTGACGATCTATCAGGCAGTTTTCAATGGCCATGTTCTTGCGACCAGCGACCAGACGATTGTCGTCGAGGGTTACAGATATTTCCCCCGGGACTCCGTACGCTCAGACTTCCTGAAGCGATCATGGATGAGATCGCTGTGCTACTGGAAGGGCATTGCCCGCTACTACACCATCGACACCGGAGACGCCGTAGATCGTCATTCGGCCTGGACTTATGCCCACCCTTCGCCGTTCGCGCGCAGGATCAAGGGCTATATTGCCTTTTGGCCCGGCTCCGTGGCCATCGAACCCCGTTGAGTCACACGCAATGCCGGCTGAAATTTTGCAGCCATCATCGCCGCAGTGATCTTAGTCGTCAGCGGGCTTGAGGTCCTCGCCCGCCGACCCCTACGACAAGCACGACTTTGCCCAAAGCTTCGAGAGGACACCGAGAATGATCCCACTGTGTCAGAGTGACGCCCAAACAGATGCGACGACGCCCGAAGGTGTCGACTGGGGCCTGCCCCGAGCGAAGACCATCGAGTGGCACGACCCCGCCCGTTCGGCCCGGTGGGCTCAACAGCTCGACGGTCTCAAATTCATCCAAGCGGTCGTCGACGGCGTCATACCGGCGCCACCGATCGCGAGCCTGATGAACATGCGTTTCATGGCGGCCGAGAAGGGTTCGGTCGTCTGTGAGCTCGATCCGGACGAGTCGATGTACAACCCCATCGGAGGCATCCACGGCGGCACGATGTGCACTCTTCTCGACACGGTGGTGGGCTGCGCCGTCCATACGACATTGCCGGCCGGTGTCGGCTATACCTCGGTCGAAATCAAGGTCAACTTCATCCGAGCGGCAACGCAACACTCAGGCACCCTGATCGCTACCGGAACTGTGAAAAAGGGCGGCCGCCGGATTGCCTTCGCCGAAGGAGAAGTTACCGACATCGAAGGCAGGGTCGTCGCGACTGCAACGAGTACGTTGCTCCTCTTCGAAAACCCCGGCGCTGCCGCCTGAACCAGGTGCGGAAATCCGCCTTTTTCTGACGGCCGTATGTTGGGCAGATGGAATATCGCAGCCTTGGTCCCACCGGTATGCAGGTCAGCCCCCTTTGTCTGGGGGCGATGATGTTCGGTGCGTGGGGTGAACCCGACCACGACAAGGCGGTCGCCGTCATCCATCGCGCGCTTGACGCCGGGATCAATTTCATCGACACCGCCGACATCTATTCCCAGGGCGAGTCCGAAGTGATAGTCGGCAAGGCGCTCGCGGGGGGTCGTCGCGACAACGTAATCCTCGCGACAAAGTTCCACGGTCCGATGGATGTCGCGGCGGGGGAGACCGGCGACCCGAACAACCGCGGCAACTCGCGCCGATGGATCGTGCAGGAAGTCGAGAACAGTTTGCGCCGTTTGCAGACCGACTGGATCGATCTTTATCAGGTGCACCGCCCCGAACGTCTGACCGACGTCGAAGAGACGCTCTCGGTGTTGACCGACCTGCAACGTCAGGGCAAGATACGCGCCTTCGGCTCGTCCACGTTCCCGGCGCACCAGGTAGTTGAGGCCCAATGGACAGCACAAGCGCGCGGCCTCGGACGGTTCGTCACCGAGCAGCCGCCCTATTCGATCCTCGTTCGCGGCGTTGAAGCCGACGTGTTGCCTACCGCGGAGAAATACGGCATGGGGGTCATTCCGTGGAGCCCGCTGGCGGGTGGTTGGCTGACTGGCCGCTATCGCCTGGGCAAGGACGCGCCGCAGAGCAACCGTGCCAAGCGCATGCCGGGTCGTTATGACCTCTCGGACCCGGAAAACCAGCGCAAACTCGATGCCGCCGACGCACTCGCCGTGCTGGCCGAGGAGTCCGGGATCTCACTCATTCATCTCGCACTCGCCTTCGTCATGCAGCACCCTGCGGTGACGGCCCCGATCGTCGGCCCGCGCACCATAGAGCAGCTCGAGTCACAACTCGGCGCGGTCGAGGTGAACCTCTCGAAGGACATTCTCGACCGGATTGATGAGATCGTCCCGCCTGGTGTGACCCTTTCAAAGACCGATGCGGGTTTCACCCCGGACTCGTTGATGGACCCGTTCCTTCGTCGCCGCCGCACCGCCTGAAGCCCAAAGTCGACGAACCGATCGCGTCGACAAGCCGGAGGAGAAGTCATGTCGAACACGGAAGTTGTCCGGGCATCCTTCGAGGCCTATCTTGCCCAGGACCGTGCCGCAGCTGATCGTGTGCTTGCCGACGACCTCGTTTTCACCAGCCCGCAAGATGACCACATTGACAAGACGGCCTATTTCGAGCGCTGTTTTCCTACAACCGGTCGGCTCAATTCCCAGCAAATCGTGGTACTCGTCAGCGCGGGGGAGGACGGCGTCTTCATCCTGTATGAGTATGAGTTGAAGTCGGGGGACCGTTACCGCAACACTGAATTCATCACGGTCCGCGAAGGGAAGATTGTGGAGATTCAGGTCTTCTTCGGCGGTAAGGTTGGATCGCGCTGACCGGCTAGGCCTTTTTCGTGGCTCGTTTCGCTGGTTTCTTGGCGGATTTGGTGGGTTTCTTGTTCTTTTCGACGCTTTTGCGGAGTGCCTCCATCAGGTCGATGACTTCGCCGCCCTTGCCTTTTTCGTCCTGATCGCCGAACGTGGCACCAGTGTCTACGGCATCGCCCTGACTGAGCTTCGCCTCAATGAGCTCGCGCAGGTGCTCCTGGTAGTCGTCGGTGAACCGGCCAGGCTCGAAGTCATCGGACAGAGAATCAACAAGGGAGGCAGCCATCTTCAACTCCTTGGCCGAAATCCGGGTGCGTTCGTCGAGAACCGCGAAATTGGCTTCGCGAAGTTCGTCGTCCCACAGCAATGCCTGAATGGTGAGGACGTCGCCACGGGCACGCAACGCACCCAATCGGGTCTTCTGCCGCAACGCGAACTGCACAATCGCCGTACGGTCGGTCTCTTCGAGGGTGCGGCGCAGAAGGACGTATGCCTTGGTGGACGTGGAATCGGGTTCGAGGAAGTAGCTCTTCTCGAATCGCATTGGATCAATCTGGTCGTTCGGTACGAATTCGACGACATCGATCTCGCGGCTCTTCTCTTCGGGCAAGCTCGAAAGGTCGTCTTCGGTAAGCAAGACAGTCTTGTCGCCTTCCTCGAAGGCCTTGTCAATGTGTTCGAAGTCGACGACCTTGCCGCAGACCTCGCAACGACGCTGGTAGCGAATCCGCCCACCGTCTTTGTCGTGAACCTGGTGCAGCGTGATGTCGTGGTCCTCAGTCGCGCTGTAGACCTTGACGGGCACGTTGACCAGCCCAAACGTGATGGCGCCTTTCCAGATTGACCTCATACTCCAAGTAGACACCTCGTGCATAAATGTGCCAATCAGGGGAACTTTGACTTAATGGCACCCGGCCGGCACCACCCAAAGAAGCCAAACCCGGACAAGCCCAGCCCGAACGAGCAGGGCGTCAGCGTCGACGGTCATCGGTTCATCCTGACCAATCTCGACAAGGTGCTCTATCCGGAGACCGGCACGACCAAGGGCGAAGTGCTGCACTATTACGCCAAGATCGCACCGTTCCTGATCCCGCACGCGGCCGACCGCCCGGCGACTCGCAAACGGTGGGTCAACGGGGTCGGGACCAACATCAAGCCGGGCAAATCCTTTTTCAACAAGGATCTCGACGCCGGTACGCCGTCGTGGATCAGGCACTATGCGATCGAGCATTCCGACCACACCAACGACTATCCGCTGATCAACGACCTGGCTACGCTCACGTGGTTCGCGCAGCTGGCATCTCTGGAATTCCATGTGCCGCAATGGAAATTCGGCCGGGGAGGTAAGCAACGCAATCCCGATCGCTTCGTGCTTGATCTCGATCCGGGGGAGGATGCCGGATTGCCCGAATGCATCGAAGTTGCCAAACTCGCTCGCCGCATCCTCCTCGACATGGGGCTTGAGCCGGTGCCGGTGACCAGTGGCAGCAAGGGCATCCATGTGTATGCCGCCCTGGACGGCAAGCAGACCGCACAGGAAGTGACCGACGTCGCCCATGAACTCGCTCGCGCGTTGGAGGCCGATAACCGAAGCCTTGTCGTCAGTGACATGAAGAAGGAGCTGCGCGGCGGCAAGGTCCTCGTCGACTGGAGCCAGAACAACGGCTCGAAGACGACAATTGCGCCGTATTCGCTTCGCGGTCGCACTCATCCGATGGTGGCGGTCCCTCGCACGTGGCGCGAACTGGACGGGACTCTTGCGCAGCTCGACCTCGGTGAGGTGCTGGACCGGATGAAGCACCGAAAAGACCCGCTCACGGCCCTGCTCGGGAAAACCGCTGGCGGAATTCTCGACGCGGACGAACTCGCTGACCCTGACCGGCTGACGACGTATCGCAGGATGCGCGACCGGTCGAAAACTTCCGAGCCGGTGCCGGCGGAGGCACCGAAGGCAGGGGAGGGGAAGTCGTTCGTCATCCAGGAGCATCACGCGCGAAGGCTGCACTATGACTTCCGGCTCGAACACGACGGTGTGCTCGTCTCGTGGGCGTTGCCCAAAGGTGTGCCCACCGATCCGAAGCGGAACCGGCTCGCCGTCCAGACCGAAGACCATCCGCTCGAGTACGGGACGTTCGAAGGGACCATTCCCAAGGGCGAATACGGCGCGGGCGCGGTCAGCATCTGTGATGCAGGGGAGTATGAGCTCGACAAGTGGCGCGACGGTGAAGAGGTCATCGTTACTCTTCCCGGCAAGAACGGCGGCGGGCTGGACGGGCCACGCAAATACGCGCTGATCCACACCGGGGGAGAAGGCAAGGAAAACGCTCACTGGCTGATCCACCTGATGGGCGGCGCTGCGAAAACGACGAGCCCGCCGGAAAACGCCAGGAAAACCGGGCCCCGGCGGGTCAAGACGATCTCGCCGATGCTCGCAACCCTGGGCGGCGAAGCCGATCTCGGTAGCGGCGACGACGGCGAGGACTGGGCTTATGAGATGAAGTGGGACGGGATCCGTGCCATCGTCCACATTGATGGCCCCGAGGTACGCCTGATGAGCCGCAATGGCAACGACCTGACCGCGGCATACCCGGACCTCGCCGAGGAGTTGGCCGAGGTCGTCGACGCGAAATCGGCAATCCTCGACGGAGAGATCGTCGCGCTGGACAAGCAATCGCGACCGAGCTTCAGCCTGCTCCAGCGACGCATGGGCCTGACCAAGAAGCACGAAGTCGAGCAGGCGGCCAAGGAGGTCCCGGTGCACCTGATGCTTTTCGACGTGCTGGATCTGAATGGAATGTCCCAACGCAAAGAGTCCTATGACACGCGTCGTGGCGTTTTGCGTTCGATTGTCACTGATCCGGACGAGGGGAGGGTACTGGTGCCGCCGGCCTTCGACGGCGACTTCGCCGCCGCGTTCAAGAGCAGCAGCGACCTCGGGCTCGAAGGTGTCGTCGCCAAGAAACGAGACGGCACCTACACGCTCGGCAGACGGTCACGCACCTGGATCAAGGTCAAACACAACCGCACCCAGGACGTTGTCATCGGTGGCTGGCGACCGGGCAAAGGTCGCCGCGCCGACGGGATTGGATCGCTCCTGCTGGGGATACCGGGCGAGGATGGCACTCTCGACTACATCGGCCGGGTAGGCACTGGTTTCGTTGATGAAGAACTCAAGATGATGAAAACGCGTTTGGACAAGATCCCCCGCAAGACGAGCCCCTTCGGCGAGGTGCCGCGAGCCGACTCCTCCGACGCCCATTGGGTCAGCCCCCGGTTGGTCGGCGAGGTCAAATTCACCGAATGGACCTCGACGAATCGTCTGCGCCATCCGTCCTGGCGCGGCCGACGTGAAGACAAGTCCGCCGGCGATGTGCGTAAAGGGTCATGACAGGAGCGCGCGCACGGCCTTCTCGAGTTTCGGGCTCATGGCTTGTCCAGATCGGGGCATTGTCTTTTTTGCCAGATCCCCGTCGATGGTGTTGCCGTCCTCAAAGAGGTCGACCAGGCGCGGATCGACATAACCGGATCGGGCGACGGCCGGAGTGTTGCCCAGATAATCCGCGACGTCGTTCATGGTCGCGCTGATGGCACGCTTTCGTGCGGAACGCGATGAGGCGTCCTGGGTGGCGAGAACTGCGGCGGCGACGACGTTGGCGTGCCAAGTGCGAAAGTCCTTCGCTGTTGCCTCATCGCCGAGCCGTTCCTTGATGGAGCAACTCACCTGTTCGGTCGTCAGGTCCTGCCAGCGGTTCTTCACTTTGAACGCGAGGAGACGGTCATCTCGTGAACCCCTCCGGGCCGTAATACTGCCAACGCTGTGCAGAGATCTGTGTCGTCAACCGTCAACGAGCGGTCCTGGCCCGACTTCGCCACATAGTCGAAGGTGATGCCGCCTTCGGACTTTCGGGCATGTCGGCGTTCCAGAGTCAGCAGACCGTAACTTCCGTTTTCCTCCGCATACCGTTCCGAGCCGATTCGGAAGGCGCCCAGGTCGAGAAGCCGGAATGCCGTCGCAGTCGTCCGCTCCAGCGGCATACCCGAAAGTCGGAGATCCCTGGAAACGGCTGTACGGGCTTGGGATAGCCGCGCCGCGAAATCGATCATGTAGACGAACTTTTCGCGATCGCGGCGCAGGCGCCAATCCGGGTGATAAAGATATTGGCGCCGGCCCGCATCGTCGGTTCCGACCACCTGAAGATGACCATTCTCGGCGGGGCAAATCCACACCTCTGTCCACGCCGGCGGTATGACGAGTGCGCGGCAACGCCCGATGTCGCTAGTGCCCAACCTTTGTCGGTCGGCGTCGAGGTAGACAAACCCCCGGCCATGACGACGACGGCTCCAACCGGGCATATCTGGTGAGACCGTGCGCAGTCCAATCATGTCGGGTTCAGTGCACCAACCGGCCCTGCTTGCAGGTCATGCAATGCGTAGCTCGCGGAAGCGCCATCAGGCGGGCCTTGTCGATGGGCCCTTCGCAGCCTTTGCAGGTCCCATACGTTTTCGTCCTGATGCGCTCAAGGGCGAGTTCATATTGGTGGAGGATGTCGATCTCGTTGCTCGCAATGCTTGATCCCTCGGTCAATTCGGCCATCAGGCTGCCCACATCGCCGACCTCGCCCCCGGTGCCGTTGATGGCATCGCCTACATTCGAACCGTATTCGTACGCGGCGGCGGCGATGCCGGTGCGGAGCCTGCTCGCTTCCTGCTCAAGCGCTATGCTAACCGCCGTCAGCTCAGCATCGGTCCAGCTATTGTCTAGATCCATGCTCGGGTCCTATCCGTCAAAGGTGAGGTCTCAATACCCACAATCGAGGCAGCCAACCGCGAATCCATCGTCGCATTCTGCGTCGATTCAGGTGCTGGCCTCAGTGCGAAGAGAGTTGACCTGTGAGTTTTGCGTGCATGGTTGCGCTGGCCGTGTTGAGGCCGTGAATCTCGACCCGTTTGCCCCTGGCTGCATATTTGTTGCTGATGCTGTCCAGCGAGGCAACCGTGGACGCGTCCCATACGTGCGAATGGGAGAGGTCGATCATTATCGTTTCGGGGTCGTTGGCGTAGTCGAATTGAGAGTAAAGGTCGTTACTCGAGGCAAAGAAAAGCTCCCCGTGGATCGTGTAAACGGCACGTTGGGTGCCATCGTCTGCGACCGTCAGATCACGTTCTACCGTCGCGAAATGAGCGACACGGCGGGCAAAGAGTGTCATGGCGATGAGGACACCGACGATGACGCCTATGGCCAGATTGTTGGTGGCCACCACGACTGCGACGGTGGAAAACATCACAGTGGTCTCGCTCTTCGGCATCCGGCGCAAGGTGCCTGGGCGGATGCTGTGCCAGTCGAATGTGCCGATAGCGACCATGATCATGACGCCGACCAGGGCGGCCATGGGAATAACGGCGACCACGTCACCGAATCCGACCACGAGGATGAGCAGGAAGACCCCCGCGAGAAAGGTCGAGATCCGGGTCCGGGCGCCTGATGCCTTGACGTTGATCATGGTTTGGCCGATCATCGCGCAGCCGCCCATGCCGCCGAAGAACCCCGTGATGACGTTCGCTGCGCCCTGGCCCCAGGCTTCGCGGGACTTGTGCGACCGGGTGTCGGTGATGTCATCGACCAATTTTGCCGTCAACAGGGATTCGAGCAGTCCGACGAGCGCCATGGCGAGTGCGTACGGAGCGATGATTTTCAGTGTTTCAAGGGAAAACGGGACGTCGGGAATAAGCAGTGAGGGGAGGCTTTTCGGCAACTCGCCTTCATCGCCAACATTGGGAACGCTGAGAGCCGAGATAACCGTGAACGCCGTCAGCAGGACGATGGCAACGAGGGGCGCCGGCACGGCTTTGGTAAGCCGGGGCAGGAGCACCATTATGAGAATACCGACGGCGATCATGGGATAGACGAGGAACGGCACGTCGATCATGTGAGGCAACTGAGCCAGGAAAATGAGAATCGCGAGGGCGTTGACGAAACCGATCATCACCGAGCGAGGGATGAAACGCATAAGTTTGGCGACGCCGGCAAGGCCGAGGACCACTTGGATCACGCCACCGAGAATAACGGTGGCTATGAGAAAGTCGAGACCGTAGCGATGAGCCACTGGCGCGATGACGAGGGCTATCGAGCCGGTTGCTGCCGAGATCATAGCGGGACGGCCACCGAGAAAAGCAATCGAAACCGCCATCGTGAACGACGCGAACAATCCAACTCGTGGGTCGACGCCGGCGATGATGGAGAATGAGATCGCCTCAGGAATGAGTGCGAGCGCGACGACAAGGCCCGCAAGAACTTCGGTGCGGAGCATGCTCGGCGATCGAAGCGCATTCCTTACGGTGGGTTCGAGAAGGCGCGGTGCTGACTGGTGGGACGTGCTGGATTGCATGGAAGTCCTTGAGGGTTCTTCGAGGGGTATAAGGCTGCATGCGATAACGCACGCTCGCCAAGGCGTTCGGCGGAAAGTCTGAGTACCACTCTACCCTTACGTCAGGGTAGAGTTAAAATCCACACCAAGTGGGAGACGTTGGATGCTTGAGGCTCAGCCCGAAAAGTCGATGCAGATCGGTGAGGTCGCCGATCGCACCGGGATGTCACTGCGAACCCTGCGCCATTACGACGAGATCGGACTCCTGCAGCCATCGGCTCGGAGCGAAGGCGGCTTCCGGCTGTACGCAAAAGACGATGTCGAGAAGTTGCTTGTCATCCGGCGGATGAAACCGCTTGGGTTCAGCCTTGACGAAATGCTTGAAGTAATGACGACAATCGAGGCATTGCGGGGCCCCGAAGCTCCCGAGGCATCACTTCGTACCCAATTGTCGCAAATCATCGAGCAGGCGATGGACCGACGCGAGCGACTCCGAAGTCAGCTCGCGATGGCTGACGAGTTCATCGATCTGCTTCGCGAGCAGATTCGATGGTGAAGGCCGAAAACGGTGTGCCGGGTGGCTCCGGGAGCGAGCCTTATTTCACGCACAGTAGGCTGCCGAAATCAGCTTGAGGAGCCCGAACATGAATAGCGCGAACATCAATAGCCCAGGCATCATGAGCGCGGACCAGATCGCCGATGCCCGCCAACACGCGCTCGGTGACATCCCGCGGCGTACATCCCAACGTTTTGCTCATAAGACGGCGATCATCGACGGCGACACGCGCTTGACGTTTACCGAGCTCAACGAGGCCATCGACCGCACCGCCGCCTCACTCGACCACCGCGGAATCGTCAAGGGGGACCGGGTTGCCCTGCTGTCGCACAACTGCTGGCAATTCGCGGTGCTGTCCTACGCCACCGCCCGGATTGGCGCCATCCTGGTGCCGGTCAACTTCATGCTGGGCGGGGACGAGATCGCCTTCATCCTCGATCACAGCGAAGCCAAAGCCTTTGTTGTCGAGGACGAACTCGTCGGAGTCGGCGAGTTGGCCATGGCAGCCGCGTCGACCACTATCGGCATACGCGCGTCGATCGGGCTCGGCGCAGGCAATGTTGCCGCCGGCTGGGAAGACTTCGCCACGTGGGTCGCGTATGTCGACAACGAGCCGCCCCGTGTCCTGGTGGCTGACGACGATGCGGTCCGGCTCATGTATACAAGCGGCACCGAGTCCCGACCGAAGGGCGCTCTGCTCAGCAGCCGTGCCCTGATGTGGCAATACGCGAGTTGCGTCATCGACGGCGGGATGACCGGCGACGACGTCGAGCTGCATGCGCTCCCGTTTTATCACTGTGCGCAACTCGACTGCTTCCTCAACGTCGACGTCTATCTCGGCGCGACCAGCATCATCGTGCGCGGCCCGGATCCGGCGACACTCCTACGGACCATCGAAAACGAAAAAGTCACCAAGCTCTTTTGCCCGCCGACAGTGTGGATCGCACTGCTGCGCTCACCGGAGTTCGACAACACCGACCTGAGCACGCTGCGCAAGGGCTATTACGGTGCCTCGGCGATGCCCGTCGAAGTCTTGCATGAACTCCTCAAGCGACTTCCCGACATGCGGCTCTGGAACTTTTATGGCCAGACCGAGATGTCGCCGCTGGCAACGATCCTGGGGCCGGACGAGCAATTGGCCCGCGCCGGTTCGGCCGGCAGGGCTGCCATCAACGTCGAGACCCGCGTCGCCGACGAAAACAACGATCCGATGCCCCCTGGCGACGTCGGCGAAATCATCCACCGAAGCCCGCACGCAACTCTTGGTTACTACAAGGATGAGGCCAAGACTGTCGACGCATTCCGTGGCGGCTGGTTCCATTCGGGCGACCTCGGAGTGATGGATAAAGACGGTTATCTCAGTGTCGTCGACCGAATGAAGGACATGATCAAGACCGGCGGCGAAAACGTCGCCAGCCGCGAAGTCGAGGAAGCCATCTATCAACTTGAAGGAGTTGCCGAGGTCGCCGTTTTCGGTGTGGATCATCCACGCTGGATCGAGGCCGTCGCCGCCGTGGTCGTGCGCAAACCCGAAGCGACGTTTACCGAGGCAGACGTCATTGCGTTCACACGTACGATCCTTGCCGGCTACAAGGCGCCGAAGTATGTCGTCATCGCCGAACAACTGCCCAAGAACCCCAGCGGCAAGATCCTCAAACGCGAACTCCGGGCAGAACACGCTGGAATCGGCCGTTCGGACGCGACGTAAGGCCTCGCTGAGTTTTGGGCACGCGGATTCTTTTCGCTCCGAAGCCGACAAAATGCGGAACGATTTCGACGGGGCACTTGGCCTCGTTGACTATCGCGCGTGCGACTGATCCGAGCGGGAGCGGAAGAGAAAGCCGAACCCTGAGCCGGCCAAGAATCAGCAGATCGGACTCCTGTGAATATTCGAGCAGCGATTCGATGGTTCCCCGTTGAGCAAGCGTCTGCACTACCTTGACCGTCGGGAATTGCCGTTGCCATGGCAGCAGCAGCGTGGCAAGAGCCCGCTCCGATCGGTTGCTAGGCAAGACAACGAGGCCCTCGGTGCTGATGAAATTGCAGTCGTGTGCGACGTACAGAGTTGCTTCTCGCCGCCACGCGGTACCGAAGGCGATACGCAGCACATCGGCAGAGCTCTCGATGTCGGCAATCCCTACGGTTATCCGGTTGTGGTGCAGATTCGGCTGCCAATCGTGAGGAACGGTGACGACGGGGCAGTGAGCGCGGGCGGTCACGCCGGCGCTTGCCGAATGGGAGAAAACCCTCTCGACCATCGGCAAATCGCGATGCTGCAGGACGACAAGCCGTGCGTTCTCCGCAGCTTTGACGATGGGGTGGAGCTGCCGACCGGTAGGGACATCGGTGGCGTCGCGGACATACCCGTGGCTCATCGCACGGGCTCGGCGCGCGAGAGCGGTGACAAGACGGTGCGCCTCGGCTGCCGAGAATCGATCAAGATCGTGAGTCGAATTGTCGTTGCGCCCGCTGAAATCGACCTGCATTTTGCTCAACGGCGCAGTCAGCGAATCGGACAAGGCATGAACGATTGTCAGTTCGCACCGTTGCCGCAAGGCTTCGTCGACGGCGAACCGCAACGCGCCTTCGGATGCGCCTGGTTCGGACACCTCGACGATAATGGGTGGCGGCCCTACTTCGCTCATGGTCATCACTCCCGATTGCAGACTCAACACAGACTTGTGGCGGATGTCTTGTTTCCACCATCGGCCCGAACGAGGAGAAATGGCAGGGTAGGTGTGCCTCAGAGGTAGGGACTTAGGGCCCTTGGCGGACCAACCCGAAAGCGACAGGGCTGGAGAGCGATGGCGGCTGACCGGGCCGATTTCGAGGCGGCCTGCTGAATCGTCGTTGGCGGGCCGGACTGCCTCGACGCTCCCACGAGAAAGGATCCGACACTCTCAGAGTGTCGGATCCTCGATTTGTTGGGTTGGCCCCAGCTCACTTCAGTAGGGGGTACTTCTTCACCAGCGGTGTGTTGGACCACATGCGACCGAAGCCCCAGGTGTTGCCGGCCATCGTGAGGGCGAGGACCACAACCGTGATCGCGCCGAGGATGTGGTCGTCGATCACCGGGTTGTTTTCGGGGAGCAAAGCGACTGTCCACATCATCACGTACATGATGGCGCCACCGATGGCAGCAAGGCGCATGCCGATACCGAGGGTGAGGGCAGCACCGATGGCAAGGAGCGCCACCATGAAGGCCACGTTCACCCAGGTGTCGCCCGCGAGAGAGTTGTAGAAGCCCTTGAAGGGACCCTTGGCGCCGAACTTCAGGAAGCCCTCGGTGGGGCTGCCGCCATTGAGCCAGGAATCAGCAGCCTTGGTGGCGAAGCCGAGGCCGAACAGCTTGTCGACGAAGGCCCAGAGGAACGTAAGGCCGAAGGCGATACGGAGCAGGGCGAGAGCCTGACGAGCGGAGGTGCTGAGAGCGTTCGTCGTAGCCGCTCCACCGCTATCGGTGTTCCCTCCGTCATTGACATTGTGGTCGTGCGGGGTGCGAGCGAAGGTGCTCATCAGTGACCTTCTTTCCTATTGTTTGGTCAACTTCAGTTTCACCCCTGAGGGCACCTTCAATGCAGTATCGAAAGGCCCGACTTCACGGGACTGAGGTCCTCCCGGGCCCGGGCACTATGACTTCAGGCGTCTATGAGCGCTGTCTGACCCAGCTGCACGACATGATCCAGGCGATCAAGGACCGCTTGCGAATGGCTGATCACGATGATGCTGTGGTCCGGCGTCAAACTGAAGATGTCATCGAGGAGGGCCTCGGCTGTCACTTCGTCGAGATGCTCGGTGGGTTCGTCAAGGATGAGTATGCGCCGATCGGCGAGCAAAAGCCGGGCCAGAGCGAGTCGTTGCCTTTCCCCGCCGGACAATCGCGCGCCATTTTCGCCGACCACTGTGTCGAGCCCATCGGGCAGCGAATCGGTGAAAGCGGCGAGGCCCGCCCGCTTCAGCGCGAATTCCATCTCGGTGTCGGCAGCGTCAGTTTTGCCGATGCGCAGATTCTCGCGGATAGACGTATCGAAGATATGGGAATCCTGTTCCATCAGACCGATGCGGCTGCGGACTTCCTGGCCACGCATAAAAGTCAGGTCGTCGCCACCCAGCTCGATCTGTCCGCCCTTTGGCGCTATGAGCTTGAGCAACGTGGCAGCCAAAGTTGACTTGCCCGAACCGCTCGGACCGGCGACACCGAGGACCTCGCCCTCAGCCAGTTCAAAGCTCAATGGCGGTGCGACCGCACCGTCCTCCCAGCCGACAAGGAGGTTACGGACCTCGAGGTTCCAGCGGTCGGGCAACGGACGCCAAACGAGTGGCTCCTCGAGGCGGGGGCGAACGCTCTGGAGCTCCCCGACACGGCCAAGAGATTCCTTGACACGGAGTCCGGTCTGGGCAATCGAGCCCAACTGATCCAGTGGCTCGATGAGGGCGAGCGGAGCAAGGATGAGGACAGCGAGAAGAACCCGATCGAGACTGCCGTCGGCAACGGCCGGCACGCCGATCCGCGCGGCGGCCACGACGACGGCGCCCATGGTGGTGAGGACGATTGCCGAGCTCAGTCCGCTGAGCCACACGAAACGGCGTTGAGTTCGAGCGAGTCTCCTGTCGATGACTCGCACACGGTCGCGCACGGTGCCGGTGGCACCATAGGCGACCAGATCCGGGGCGGCAACGACTGCTTGAGCGACTTCGGCGGCGAGATCGCCGCGGAACTCGGCCGTTCTCCGGTTATCTCCGGTGTTGCTGAAGACGACGATCAGCGGGATGGCGAGATAGAGAGCGAGGATGGCAAGGGCCATGACTGCCGCTGTCGGCGGGTCGATGAAGGCCAACAGCACCGTGACAAATAGGCAGGCTGCAAGCGCGATGGATCGGGGGATATTCACCCGCAGCAGACGGTCCTGGAAGGCATCGACGTCGTGTACGACGCGACTCACCACGTCGCCCCGCCTGCCCTGGGGAAGTCCGCCCGGCGACGCTTCGTCAAGCGTGATGTACAAAGCGAGGCGGTGTTGGTTCATCAGCCTGAACGCTGCATCGTGGGTCAACAGCCGCTCGCAATAACGCAACACCGAACGCGAGATGCCAAAAGCGCGCACCGACACGATCGCAACCATCAGATAGAGCACCGGTGGATGCTCGGCGGCGCGGGAGATGAGCCACGCAGAGGTCAACAGCAGTCCGATTGCACTCAATTCGGCGAGCAGGCCGAGTGACCAACCAGCCAGAAGACGTTTCGTCATACCGGGACCACCGTCTGGCCGCCGACCGACACGATGCGGTCCGCAAGATTGATGGCGGCACGACGATGGGCGACGAGAACGATGGTGACACCACTTTCGCTAAGCGAAAACAACACCCGTTCCTCGGTGTCGTGATCAAGGCCGGCTGTGGGTTCGTCGAGCACCATGAGTCGCGCGCCGCCATGGCGGACGCGCAGCAGCGCCCGCGCCATACCCACTCGACGAAGCTCGCCGGCGGAAAGATTTGTGCCGCCTTCGCGCACTTCGCGGTCCAGCGCCAACTTCCCCGCGCCCGCATCGTCGAGGGCTCTGCGCAGATCCGTTTCGGTCGCACTCGGGAAACCCAGGGCAACATTTGAGCGGATCGTTCCCGAAACGAGGGCGGGTCGTTGAGGCACCCAGGCCACCTGAGAGCGCCACTCGACGAGGTCGAGTTCACTAAGATCAATGCCGCCGACGGTGACACGACCCTCCTGGGGATCGAGGAAACCCATCAATATTGCCAGCGCTGTGGACTTGCCGGCCCCGGACGGGCCGAGGATCGCCGTGCAAGCACCTGGAATCACTTGCGCCGACAGCCCATCGAGCGCAACAACGGAGCGGCCCGGATAGGAGTAACAAACGTTGTCGAACTCAATGACGGCATTGCGCAAGTCTGGAACGGGGAGGGTGCCGGTATGCGTCCGACCCGACTCCAGGATCTCGAAAACGTCGTGTGCGGCCTCCTGTCCTTCGGCGCTGTCATGAAAGTGCGCACCGACTTGGCGCAACGGAATAAAGGCTTCGGGAGCCAGCAACAGCACGAATAATGCGGTACGAAGATCAAGCGAGCCGTCAACCACGCGAAGCCCGACGCTCACGGCGACGAGTGCCACCGAAATTGTGGCGAAGAACTCGAGGACGAGGGAAGACAAAAAGGCGATTTTGAGTGCCGCCATCGACTGACGCCGGTGTTGCTCGCCAACTCGTCGCATACCCTCGCGCTGGGAGCGGCCGAAGATCTTGAGTGTGGCGAGACCGTCGAGCACATCGGTGAAGTGGTAGTTGAGAGTCTTGAGCGCGTCCCAGCGTTTCTCCGTTTTGTCCTTGGTGAGCATGCCGACGAGGATCATGAAAATCACTATGAGCGGGAGGGTGAGTCCCACAGTGAGCCCGGATATTGGATCGGCCCAGGTCACCGCCGTGACAACCACCGCGGGCACGGTGATCATCAACACGAGTTGTGGGAGGTATTTGGCGAAATAGCCGTCGAGCGCGTCGATTCCCGAGCCCAGCAAGGCTATGCAAGAACCCGAATCGGGCCGGGCGCCCACCCCGCGCTCATCGAGCAGTGCCGTCATGACGTCATTGCGCAATTGGGACTTGACCGTCAACGCGGCACGATTCGCCGCGATCTGATGGACCCAACTGAGCCCACCGCGGAGTGCAAAGCAGGCGGCGATACCGAGGATGAGCCCGGTGACGCGCACCGTCCGGCCGGCGCCGCCGAACCCCAGATCGACCACTGTCGCGATGAGCCAGGCCTGCAGCACCACGGCGAAGGCAGTGATCGAACCGAGCACAATACTCACCACAAGGTGGCGGCGCACTGCGCTGGACTGTTTGAGGAGTCGCGGGTCGAGTGGCTTCATTGTCAGGCCGGAATGTGCTGAACGCCGATGCGCTTGCGGAACACCCAGTACGACCAGCTCTGATAGAGAATGACGATCGGGGTGAACGCGAAGGCTACCCAGGTCATGATCTTGAGAGTGTATGGAGTGGAGGCCGCGTTTTCCGTCGTCAGACTCCAGGCCGGGTTGAGCGTCGAAGGCATGACGTCGGGGAACAACGCCCAGAACAGTGTGATCGTCGTGAAGGCTATTGCTGCCGCCGTGCCGAGGAAAGCCCAGCCGTCACGCTGCAAATAGACCGCGACGAGACCGGCAACAAAGGCGAGAGCCGCAGCGACCGCGAAAACTGCCGGGCCCGCTCCACCCTTGTCGGCAACCGTCCACCCGAGGAAGGCGACCGCCAACAACGCGGCAACGGCTCCGACGCGCAGGGCGAGCGCATTGGCACGTTCGCGGATTTCACCCATCGTTTTGAGGGCTATGAAGACCGCACCATGAGTGGTAAACAGCGCAAGCGTTGTCAGTCCGCCAAGGAGCGCGTAGGGGTTGAGCAGCGTGAAGAACGACCCTACGTATTCCATGTTGGCATCGATGGGGACACCGTGCACGATGTTCGCGAGCGCGACTCCCCACAGGAGGGCCGGGAGGAATGAGCCCACGAAGATCACGATGTCCCATCGTTTGCGCCACACGGGGTCTTCGCGTTTGCCACGATATTCGAAGGCCACCCCCCGGATGATGAGTGCTATAAGGATGATGAGCAGCGGAAGATAAAAGCCGCTGAACAGCGTCGCGTACCACTCGGGGAAGGCGGCGAAGGTCGCACCGCCGGCGACCAGCAGCCAGACCTCGTTGCCGTCCCATACGGGGCCGATGGTGTTGAGAATGACCCGTTTTTCGCGGTCGTCGCGGCTCAGGACCGACATCAGAATGCCGACGCCGAAGTCGAATCCTTCGAGGACGAGATAACCCATCCACAAAGTGGCGATGAGAATGAACCAGAGTGTTGTGAGTTCCATGAAAAGTCCTTAGTACGCGAAGGCCAGTGGGCCGTCGTGATCGTCGTGATCGTCGGTGGAGTCGTCCTCGATCTCGGGGAGGCCGTCCTTGATGTAGGTCAACAACAGCCGCATTTCGACGACGGCGAGGACACCGTAGAGGACGGTGAAGCCGATCAGCGAGGTGAGTACTTCACCCGTCGTGGTGCCCGGTGACACGCCTTGGGCGGTCGACATGAGGCCGAAAACGGCCCAGGGCTGTCGGCCCATCTCGGTGAAAATCCAGCCGAAACTGTTGGCCACGAGCGGGAGGAAAGGCAGCAGGATGGCGGAACGGAGCATCCATTTGGATGTGGGGGTGCGTCCCTTGCGGATCCCCCACAACATCCAGATCGCAGCAAGCATGGCCAGTCCGCCGGCGGTGATCATCAGCCGGAAGGTCCAATAGGTCACCGGAATGTTGGGGGTGTAGTTCCCCGGACCGTAGGTCTGCTCATATTCGCTCTGCAGTGAATTGATGCCGCGAATCTCGCTGTCAAAATGGCCGGTGCCCAGGTAGGAGAGCAGTGTGGGCATCTTGATCGAGAAAATTTCCTCAGAGCCGTCGAGCCTGCCGATGGTGATGATGGAGAACGGCGCGGGTTGGGCGTCTTCATAAAGCCCTTCGGCCGCTGCCATCTTCATCGGCTGGACGTCGGTCATGATCTTGCCCTGAATATCGCCACTCACGATGGTGCCGACGCCTGCAACGAGGAGCGTGACGGCCCCCAGCTTGAAGGCAGTGCGGAAGGCCGAGGCGGACATCGCATCGTCTTGCGGGCGGCGGATCAGGTGCCACAGCGCGATTCCGGCCATGAAGGCACCGCCGACCATGAAAGCGCCGAAGATCTGGTGTGGGAAAGTCGCCAGCAGGACCTTGTTGGTGAGAACTGCGCCGAAATCGGTCATCTCGGCGCGACCACGTTCGGCGTTGAAGATGTAGCCGACCGGGTTCTGCATGAACGAGTTCGCGGCGAGGATGAAGAGTGCCGACAAAAGAGTGCCGACTGCGACAATCCAGATGCACAAGTTGTGAATCTTTTTCGATAGTCGATCCCAGCCGAAGATCCAGAGTCCGAGGAACGTCGACTCGAGGAAGAAGGCCAGCAGGCCCTCGATTGCCAGTGGCGCACCGAAGATGTCGCCCACAAAGCGGGAATAGTCGCTCCAGTTCATGCCGAACTGGAACTCCTGCACGATGCCGGTGGCGACTCCGATGGCGAAGTTGATGAGGAACAGCTTGCCGAAAAATTTTGTGAGTTTCAGGTAGCGCTCATCGTCTGTACGGATCCAGGCTGCTTCCAGGCCCGCAACGAGGAACGAGAGTCCGATCGTGACGGGGACGAAGAAGAAGTGATAAACGGTCACAATGCCGAATTGCCACCTGGCGATATCCAGGGCTTCCATGAAGTTCCTTTCGAGTTACAGGCTCATTTGGACAGTGTCATTCTGTTCGTCGGGGGTAGCCGGCGGAAGGGAAAACGGTCCCTCAAACGAAGGACGTTGGTCCCATAACATTCGGGTCTCTTTCAAGTCCGGGACCTTCGGCTCTCGACATTGCATGTCACACTTCAGATGATTGTTCAATCAGTGCACTTGGAGGTTCACATGAGGAAGTCCACATGAGTGAGAACGTCCGAGTCTTCCTATTGGACGACCATGAGGTCGTCCGAAGGGGATTACGCGAACTCCTCGAAAGTCAGGGAGACATCGAGGTCGTTGGCGAAGCCGCAACGGCTGCCGCGGCCATTGCGCGCATACCGGCACTTCGACCCGATGTGGCGATTCTCGACGCCCGCCTTCCCGACGGAAACGGCATCGAAGTCTGCCGGCAGGTCCGATCGGTCGATCCCACCATCCGCGCGATCATCCTGACGTCGTTCGATGATGATGAGGCGCTTTTTTCGGCCATCATGGCCGGCGCTTCGGGTTATGTCCTCAAGCAGATCACCGGTCAGGACCTGCTCGTGGCGGTACGCACTGTCGCGTCTGGAGCTTCGCTGCTGGACCCGCATGTGACCGAGCGCGTCATGCAACGACTGCGTGACGGGACGTCCGCTGAGCCCGATGAGTTGAAGAGTCTGACCGCTCAAGAGCGACGCATCCTCGAGCTCGTCGCCGAAGGACTGACGAACAGGCAGATTGGCGAGCGCTTGTTTCTCGCGGAGAAGACCATCAAGAACTACATGTCAAGCATCTTGTCCAAACTGGGCCTCGAGCGCCGCACCCAGGCTGCCGTGTTCGCCACGCGATTGTTGCGTTGATCGGCCATGGCAACTGATGCGGATGTGAGCACATTGATCACTGTGGGATTCGACGGTTCGGAGCCAAGCCTTGCCGCCTTGCGGTGGGCGATCGACGAGTACGATCCTGCGACGATCCATGTCGTGGCGGCTTATCAGCCCAAAGGCGCGGAATCAATTGATGTGGCACGTATGAGGGCCGAGGCGGTAGTCAATACGGCCGGCCAGGTCGACTCCCGCAGCTCCGACGTTGTCCTCAGGGCAATTCCGGGCGAGCCGACCGAGGTGCTCCTCGCTTGCGCGGAAGACTCCCGGTTACTTGTTGTCGGCCGTCATGGGACGAGTGGCATCATTCACTGCGCTTTGGGCTCGACCGGAGATGCGTGCGCACGTATGGCGAGTTGCCCAGTGGTGATCGTTCCGCCCGCCCGCCAATAGGAGTTGAGTGGAAGCGGTTCTGAGGCAGCGGCTCAGACCGGGATCGACCAGGTCAGGTGCGTTCCCCGCGGTTTGGCATCCTGCACGGTGAACGTGCCGCCGCGTTGAGTCGCCCGATCGAGCAGATTGGCGAGACCACTGCGAATGGGTTTTTCGCCGAATCCAGAACCGTCATCGATCACTTCGATACTCAGTTCCCCGGCGGCTGCCGTCACGGTGACGGTGACCGTGTGGGCATTCGCGTGACGAATGATGTTGGACAATGCCTCAGTGACGACCGCCGCCGCATCATCGGTGATTTCTCGGTCGGACATCAGGTCGACCGGACCAAGGAAACGCACCTTCGGTGCCACTGGCAGCTGATCGGCCACTCGCTCGATAACTTCGCGGAGCCGTGTCCGCAATCCTCCGGTTGGATTGCGCGAGTCGCTCTTAAGCGCAAAAATGCTCTCGCGGATCTGAGCAATGGTTTCGTCGATACCGGCAATTTGTTCCATGATCCGGCGCGATGGTTCTCCCGGGCCAAGACCGCTCGCGACGGCTTGCAGGCTCAGTCCGGCACCGAAAAGTCGCTGGATGACGTGATCATGGAGGTCCCGGGCGATGCGGCTGCGGTCCTCCAGGATGTCAACGCGTTGTTTATCCGCGCGGAAGTCAGTCCGCTGGACGGCGAGCGTCACCTGGTCGGCAAATGTCGACGTCATTTCGAGGTCGCGATCGCGAAAGCCAACGCGTTCCGGGCACCGCGCGACGGCGAGAATGCCGCGCTGTCCGGCCTTGAGGTCGAACGGCACCAGGATGACTTCACCCATCATCGTGCGTTCAAGGAAACCATCGGCCGGATAGCCGAGGGTTTGGTCGACGATCCGCGCCTCACCCTCGGAAATGACGCGTTCCACGACGCTGCCTTCTAACGGGAACGTCATGTCTTCCAGTTCGCCGGCGCCTTGACCCACGGCGCGATCAACGACGAGTTGATTGCGATCGGGGAGAGCAAGCAGTACGCAGGCGACATCGGCGCCGGCGAGCTCGAGCATCCGCTCGATCAGGATCTGCAGGGCATTCTCTTCCTCGTTCGCCAGCATGTGACGATTGGTTTCGGCGAGTGCCGTCGACCAACGCTCCCGGAAGCGCGATTCCTCAAATAACCTGGCGTTGGCGATGGCAATACCGGCTGAGGCCGCCAGCGCCTCGGCAATCGCTTCGTCATCGGCGGAAAATTCACCGTTCTCCTGATTGGTCATGTACAGGTTGCCGAAGACTTCGTCGCGGACCCGGATGGGAACGCCGAGAAAGCTCTCCATCGGCGGGTGCTCGGCCGGGAAGCCGCTCGAACGTTGATCCTCAGCCAGGCGCCGCAGCCGGACTGGTCTCGGGTCTTGCATGAGAGCGCCGAGGAGCCCTTTGCCTTCGGGAAGGTGATCGATTTTCGCGACAATATCCTCCGCCATACCGACGTGGATGAATTGTTCGAGGTGGCCGTCCTTCGCGGTGACCCCCATGGCTGCATATTCGGCACGCAGAAGTCGTCTCGCAACTTCAGCGATGCGGGTCAGCACGATCGAGAGGTCCAGTTCGCTGACGATGGTGTTGCTCGCACTGATCAGATCACGGAGCCTGGCCTGTGTGTCCATGACCTCGTGGGCGCGATCGATGAGTTGGCTGAGCAGCGTCTCGAATTCAAGTTTCGGTACGTCGGTGCGTTCAATTCGCTTCGATGTCTTGTCCATATTTGTCCCGCAGTTCGGTGTGGAGCAACTCAGGGTGTTTTGCCTTTGCTTCCACCATGGCACGTTGACCTTTCACCTGCGCATCCGAGGCGACAGGAGTGCAGGCAAGGCGACCCCCACAATGAGGACGTTAGTCCCTTCAGAAACAGCCACATGGCGGTGTTGCGTCGCTGTGTCTAGCGACACACTGAAGGAGTAGAAAATACAAGGAGAGACCATGGACCTCAAACAACTCGTCCGCCCGATCGTTGTGGGCGTCGAAGACAAGCAACAGGCAGCACTGCGTTACGCGCTCAGCGAAGCGGCATTGAAGGGTTGTGGTGTCCGGATCGTCCATGCCTATTCGATGTCGACCGCCGGTCCCGCGCTTCTGGGCGAAGACATCATGGAGGCGAGCGCAGCAGATGCGTACGCGATCCTCGATCGCGCCCGCGACTTCATCGAATCCCAGGAAACCGCAGTCCTGGTTGAATATGTGGTGGAGTTCGGTGCGCCCACTCAGGTCCTGCAGGAAGAGTCGCTGAAGGCCCGCACTCTCGTCCTCGGACCGGAGGACGCCTCTTGGTACGAACGTATCCTTGCCGGCGAGGTCGGTAGTTGGCTGTCGACCCGCGCCGAATGCCCCGTCGTCATCATTCCCGAAAACTGGTATCAGCACGAAGTGCGTCGCGGCGGAATCGTTGTGACCATCGACGGCGCAACTGATGCCCACGGACCGTTGACCTTCGCTTTCGCAGCAGCCGAACGACGCAATCAGGAGCTCCATGTGCTCCATGTGGTGCCGCCGGCGACGTCCGAGCAGGACGAAGAGGAACTTCGGTTGAACATCGCCGAAGTGCTTGCCGGCTGGGCCGATAAATACCCCACCGTCCGCGTCTTCCGATCTCTGGTCTTCGGGGAGACAGACGAGGCATGCATCCGCTCTACGAGCCTTGCCAATCTGGTTGTGGTGGGCCGTCCCCACGGCCGCAGCCTGCCGTTTTCGCTCACCCGGCCGGTCGCGGTTTCTGTCCTCAAGGAAGCGAATTGCCCGGTCGCGGTTGTTCCGACAAATTACGACGGTTAGACCAACTACAACGGTTAGGAAGGGGCGCCGATGAGGAGTTCGCCGAAGACCAGGCCACTGCAAAACACGGTTCTCGTGGCCGCCGCAAGCCGTCATGGGTCCACAGCGGAAATCGCTGCCCGGATCGGATACAGGCTCAGCGAAAACCTGCCATATGCGACGTGGCGCATCGACGTGCTCGACAGCGATTCGATCGACTCGATCAAGGACTACGACGCAGTTGTTCTGGGCAGCGCCATCTATCTCGGACACTGGCTCAAATCAGCTAAGCGGCTTCTCGACAGGACCGACGTGGCACCTCGGCTGGGGCTGTGGATTTTCGGCAGCGGGCCGGCCAATGATGGCCCTCCGGATGCCGAACCCGTGGCGGTGGCAGTCAACGCCGCAGCACGACTCGGTGCGAAGGACAACGTCATCTTTTCGGGACGGATCGACTTGAGTTCACTCGGTCACATCGAACACGTTTTGACCAATGCGATGCGTGTGGCCGGCGGAGACTTCCGCGATTGGGACTTGGTGGACGCCTGGGCCAACGACATCGCCCGCAAACTGTTGAGCGCGACGCCCAAGGGCGAGCAAAGGAAGGCCGTACGGCAGCCCTGAGTGGGACCAAATGCTCTTAGCACCGACCATGCGATCGACGAGAATTGTCATGTACTGACAAGCCCATCGGAGGAATCATGACCACTGCTCAGGCAGGACCTGGCAAGGAACGGACCGCTCCCGATGAGCGGATGGGCCTCCCGCAATCGACCGCGTTGATTGTTGGAAGCATCATCGGCGTCGGCATTTTCAGTTTGCCGTATTCGTTGGCGTCGTACGGACCGATCAGCCTTGTCGCCATGGCTGCGGCCAGCGTCGGGGCGCTGGCCCTTGCTTTGCTCTTCGCAGCCCTTACCCGCAGGATGCCCGCCGAGGGAGGCCCCTATGCGTATGCGCGCACGGCGTTCGGCAACGGTGTCGGTTTCGCAAACGCGTGGTCTTACTGGATCACCGCCTGGGCAGGCAATGCGGCAATCGCCGTCGGTTGGGTCTATTACGTCGAGTATTTCGTCAACCGAGGCGGAAGCACCGTGTGGTCCATCGTGATTGCTTTCGTCGGCCTGTGGATCCCGGCGGCAGTCAACTTGTCCGGATTGCGCAATGTCGGGTCTTTCCAGCTGGTGACCACCGTGCTCAAGTTCATCCCATTGCTCCTGATGGCCACCCTGGGGCTGCTATTCATCCAATCGGGCAACTTCACCCCGTGGAACACCAGCGGTGACACCACTCTGTCCGCCATCGGCGGCGCGATGGCGATCTGCCTGTTCAGCTACCTCGGGGTCGAGACCGCTGCAGTCGCGGCCGCCAAGGTGCGCGAGCCGAAGCGCAATGTCCCGCGGGCAACTGTCTATGGCACGCTCGCCAGCGCGGTTGTCTATATGTTTTCGCTGATCGCCGTGTTCGGTATCATCCCCGCCGGCGCCCTTGCCCTTGATGAGAACAAGGCGTCCTATTCGGTCGCCACCAACCTCATCGTCGGTGGCAGCTGGGCCGGAAACATCGTCGCCATCGTCGTGATCATTTCGGGGATCGGTGCCCTCAACGGCTGGACGATGATTTGCGCTGAGATGCCGCTCGCCGCGGCCAAGGATGGACTCTTCCCGCGCCGCTTCGGTCAGTTGTCGGCCAGGCACGTACCGGCCTTCGGCATCGTCTCCTCCACTGCGCTTGCGTCGGTTGCGATAGTTATAAGTTATCTGGGCACGAGCGGAGCCACGGTGTTCACGACGCTGGTCCTCATGACCGGCATCACCGCCGCCGTTCCCTACGGATTCTCCGCCCTCGCCCAGATCCTCTGGCGCCTGCGGGACGGCGGAGGCAACAATCGCGCAGTGCTCGTCAGGGATGTCGCGGTCGCCGCCGTCTCACTGCTGGCCTCCCTTGCCTTCATTTACTACTCGCGCAACAGTGGAAGCAATTGGTACGTCACCTGGGGCCCGTTCCTCATGAGCGGCGGAGCCTTCCTCATCGGCATACCGGTCTATCTCGCCCAGCGCTCACACATGACTGAGCCGGAACCCGTCCCGGCATTCGACTCCTCAACGAAGGGTTCAAACGCATGACATTCCATGTTGACTCCGAAGTCGGCCAGTTGCGCGAAGTGATAGTGCACAGGCCCGGAAGTGAACTGTCCAGACTGACGCCGGCCAATATTGCCGATTTGCTGTTCGACGACGTGATGTGGGCTGAGAAGGCCCGCGAAGAACACGATGCGTTTGTCCGGCAACTCACCGATCAAGGGGTCGTTGTCCACCACTTCGCCCAATTGCTGGCAGAGGCGCTCGACCAACCGGGCGCCCGGCAATTCCTGCAGGATCGTCTGACCACCGCGACGCAGTTTGGTCCGGCGCTCGATGCGCCGTTGGACTCGCTCATGGCCGGCACGCAGGCGGCCGACCTGGCAGACATGCTCATCGGCGGCGTCCTCAAGCGTGAAATCGCGCCGATGCTGCATACGTCCAGCCTCCTGATGGAGTACCTCGACGACGAAGACTTCGTTCTTGCCCCACTGCCCAACCATTTGTTCCAGCGAGATAACGCAGCCTGGATCTATGCGGGCCTTTCGATCAACCCGATGGCCAAGGCGGCCCGCAAACGCGAAACCATCAACTCTCGGGTCGTTTACAACTTCCACCCGATGTTCACCGGGTCGGACATTCGGTTCCTCTACGGAAACGACTCAGCACCACACGAACCGGCCACCATCGAAGGTGGTGACATCGCCGTCATCGGCAACGGTGCGGTCATGATCGGTATGGGGGAGCGGACCAGCCCCCAAGGGGTCGAAGTGCTGTCGCGCCGACTGTTCGAGATGGGGATCGCGAAGCGCATTATCGTGGTGGAAATCCCCAAGACACGGGCTTTTATGCACCTTGACACGGCCATGACCATGGTCGACAAGGATGCTTTCTGTGTCTATCCATTTCTGTCCGATGAGTTGAGATCGTTCAGCCTCACGCCGGTGGGTTCACTCGGCAATTACGAGGTCAAGGAAAACGAAGACCTGTTCCAGAGCGTCGCCACGGCCCTCGAGCTCGACAAGGTCAGGGTTCTTCGCGCACCAACCACCCGAATGACCGCTGAACGCGAACAGTGGGACGACGGCAACAATGTCCTCGCTGTCGCACCCGGCGTCGTGATGGGCTATGAACGCAATACGACGACGAGTCACATGCTGGCCGACAACGGAATCGAAGTCATCCCTGTTGTCGGTTCCGAACTCGGCCGCGGACGCGGCGGCCCGCGCTGCATGACATGCCCCATCGTCCGTGACGCGGTGTCCGCATGACAACGCTTGACACAAGCCGGCCCATCTCACCGGCCACCCGTCTGGGTATGCGCGGCATGAGCGTGACCAAGGAATTCGACCTCGACATCGGTCAGTGGCACGGTCTTCTCGACTTGTCGGCCACTCTCAAGTCCGAGAAGCGTGCCCGCAAAGAGGAGCAGCGACTGCGTGGCATGAACATCGCTCTTGTCTTCGGCAAGAACTCGACCCGCACTCGCTGCGCTTTCGAAGTCGCGGCCCACGATCAGGGTGCTCATGTCACGTATCTCGATCCCACGGGATCCCAACTCGGTCACAAGGAGTCCGTCAAAGACACCGGACGGGTGCTGGGTCGTATGTTCGATGGCATCGAATACCGGGGTTTCGCACAGTCGAGCGTCGAAGAACTCGCCCGGACCAGCGGCGTGCCGGTCTGGAATGGCCTGAGCGATCAATGGCATCCGACCCAGTCGCTCTGCGACATGATGACGATGATCGAACATGCCGAAAAGCCGGCCGACCAACTCTCCTTCGCGTATTGTGGCGACGCCCGCAACAACGTGGCCAATTCACTCATGGTTGCCGGCGCGATGATGGGCATGGATGCGCGCATGGTGGGGCCGTCCTCGCTGATGGCACCGGATTCAGTGGTGAAGCCGGCCACCGCGATCGCCGAGCAAACCGGCGCCACGATCACGCAGACCGACGACGTCGCCACAGGTGTTGCCGGTGTCGATTTCGTCTACACCGACGTATGGGTGTCGATGGGAGAACCCGAAAGAGTGTGGGACGAGCGCATCTCCTTGTTATCGGACTACCAGATCAATCGAGACCTCTTGGAGGCCACCGGCAATCCCGAAGTGAAGTTCATGCATTGCCTGCCGGCCTTTCACGACCGGAACACCGAGGTCGGCGAGCAGTTGTTCCAGCGCACCGGGCGAACTTGCCTCGAAGTGACCGACGACGTCTTCGAATCGGAGCATTCAATCGTCTTCGATCAGGCCGAGAATCGTCTCCATACGATTAAGGCGATTCTCGTTGCGACACTCGGATCCTGATGCGCATCGTCGTTGCTCTCGGCGGAAACGCCATCCTGCGCCGCGGCGAGCCGATGACCGTTGCCAACCAACGGGCGTCGATCGCCGCTGCATGCGGACCGCTAGCCGAACTCGCCGCCGAAAATGATCTCGTCGTGTCACACGGCAACGGTCCCCAAGTTGGGCTGTTAGCGCTCCAGGCGGCGGCTTATGACGAAGTGAGTTCCTATCCTTTCGATGTGCTCGGTGCTCAGACCGAAGGGATGATCGGTTATCTCATCGAGCAGGAACTCGGCAATCAGCTGGGCAATGATCGGGCCGTCGCCACGGTGCTGACCCGCACCGAGGTCCTCGCCGATGACCCGGCCTTTGAGCACCCGACTAAGTTCGTCGGACCGGTCTATGACCGCGCACGGGCGTTTCAACTGGCTGATGAGCGGGGTTGGACGGTCAAGGCAGACGGACAGTATTTTCGTCGCGTCGTCCCCTCGCCGGCTCCACAGCGGATCCTCCATCTCCAGCCGATCGAATGGCTGTTGGCCCAACGCTGTGTCGTGATCTGTGCCGGCGGCGGGGGCATACCAACAACCCGAGATCCGCTCACAGGCCAGGTTTCCGGCGTTGAAGCGGTTATCGACAAGGACCTCGCCAGCGGCGTATTGGCCCGAGACATCGGTGCCGACACGCTCATCATCGCGACCGATGTGCCCGGCGTCTTCGTCGACTTCGGATCGCCCACGCAGCGCCTCATCACCAGCGCGCACCCGGACGCCCTCGACGCCCTCGACTTTGCGGCCGGGTCGATAGGGCCCAAGGTTGCGGCGGCATCGGCATTCGCCCGGGAGGCCTATGGAGACGCTTACATCGGCGCCCTCAACGACTTCACCAACATGGTTCATGGGAAGTCGGGTACACGGGTGTCGCGAAGTGTTGTCGGAATTGAGTTCGCCTGAATTCGCGGGTTCAGCAAGGTCGCAACCCTGAACTCAAGGCCGCGACCGGTGAGAAACGATCAGCTGATGGCGTTGCCGAACAAGGAACCAATGCCATAAGTGAGTGCGAGCCCGGCGGCACCACCGACGACAACCCTGGCGACCGCCAGTCGCGCATTGCTACCACCGATCTTCGCACTGATCATCCCCGTAATCGCCAGCGCGGCAAGCACAGCGATCGCGGTCACGATGACCCGAAGTCCTGGCGGCGGCAAAAGTATTGCCACCAGAGGCAGCATCGCTCCGAGTAAGAAGGCCACGGCTGAAGCAATTGCCGCATGAATGGGATTGGCCAAGGCGTTCGGGTCGATGCGCAACTCGGCATCGGCATGGGCAGTGAGCGCGTCGTGCGCTGTCAGTTCGACTGCCACCTTTTTGGCGGTCTCTGCGGACAGCCCCTTCGCCTCGTAGATCCCGGCCAACTCGACAAGTTCCTCCTCGGGGGTCTCTTCCAACTCTCGTCGTTCGCGTTCGAGAAGCGCCGATTCGCTGTCTCGCTGACTGCTGACCGAGACGTATTCGCCCAATGCCATCGAAACGGCCCCCGCCACAAGACCGGCAAGGCCGGCGGTAAAGATCGCGCCACGCGACGACGTCGCACCGGCAACACCGACCACCAATCCGGCCGTCGACACGATGCCGTCGTTTGCTCCCAGTACTCCGGCGCGAAGCCAGTTGAGCCGGACCGCCATGCCGGTTCCGTGTGGTTCGTACGCGTGGAAAGATTGCTCGGATGTCATGCGGCTACTGAACCAGACTCGCGGTGTGACGAAGGAATCGACCTGAGGGTCGGCATGCAGTCGTCAGGTCGACCTTCGTACGCGTCAGCGCCACTCGGCCGCTAACGTGCGTTTCTCTTGACCCTGCGGCCGGTGAGAGTCACCGGCTCGATGCGCAAATAGAGTTGCCGGTCGCCAATCGCCCAAGGCTCCAGTTTTCGCTGGCCCAGCAGTTTCGCCATCTCGTCGGACTCGGTCACCGCACGGATACTGCCTGTGACCAGCACGCTCCAGGCGTCCTTGAAGAGTTCCTCGACATAATCGACCCCGAATGCGACATCGTCAGAGCCGTCGGCCAGTTCCGCCAGGACACTCGCGGCGCCCACACGGCAGTAGACGGCACCATCGAGATAGAGGTAGTTGAGCGGGAGGAGCTGGATCCCGGAGTCACTGTTGAAAGCGATCCGGCCGATGGCGCCAACCGACAGCAACTCACGACATTCGCTTTCGGCGATCGTGCTGAAGAAGCCTGTGGAATCGCTGGAGTTGTCCGAGTCAGTCATCTGCTTGCCCCAAATTCTTTCGTCCAAGCCACTCGGCTTGTCAACTGCCTGATCGTCAGTCTACGTTCTGTCCGCCGTGGCTTGACCGTACGATCGGCCGCAGTTGCCCGATTCGCGCTGCGGGCCCGGTGACAGCCACCTACGATCAAATGGTGTCACGCCCTACGCTCAATATTCTCGTCGCGGCAGTACTTCCGCCGGTGATCATCGGTGTTCTCGGAATCGCCCATCCACCGCATCTGACCCAGGACGTCTCGCTCTTGTGGCGCAACCTTCATGTGGTTCTACTGCCGATCTTTCCCCTTCTGGCTTTGGGGCCCTGGCTTGTGGCGAAGTCCATCGATGAGCAATGGGGCCGAATTGCCTTCCTCCTGGGCTGGGTCTACGCCTCGTTCTACACGGCGCTGGATGTCCTTGCCGGGATCGGAGCCGGCGGCCTCAAGAACGAAGGAAAAAGTGGACTAGGGGTCCTCTTCAGCCTCGCCAGCTCGCTGGGGGAGATTGGATCCATCGCGTTCATTGGCGCATCGGCGATCGCTGCGGGGTGCGTCATCCGCGTCGCCGGCTGGAAAGCCTCGCCGGGGACGGTATTGGTTCTTGCGGGCGCCTTCGGCTTCAGAGAGGAACACGTGTTTTGGCCCGGAGGAGTGCTTTCCATGTTCGCGTTGGCAATCGGTTGGGCACTGCTTATCGGCGCAGCGAGCGTCCGGATCGAAGCGGTTGCCCGGCGCTGATGAGGCGGGACCTTCGCCTCGGGCAGGGTGCCTTTTATCACTGACGGCACCGGACCGGCGGCGTTTAACGTGAAGTGAGCGGAATCTTTTCGTGGCCAAATACGACTTGGTGCAAACAGCGGCCGGGTTTTGTCGTTCCTGGACGCGCCGGCCAAGCAATGGATCGAAGTGCCGAATGCCGGCCACCGGGCGCATTTCGAACAGCCCTCGGCATTTGCCCGGACCATGCGTACCGTGCTCGCCGCGACGAACTGACCCGGCTCAGCACCCCGACGCCGCCTGATCTTCGGTCGCCGTCAGTCGGCCCGATCGATTTCGTCGAGGACGACAGATTGCTCCAGGAAATGCGGGCGGCCGAAGTTAACGAGTTCGCGGACAACGACGAAGGCCAGGTCATCCGGTCGGATGTCTGGCGATGCCATGCCCACCGCCGGGTGCCATAACAAGGTGACGAGGTTCCGGTCGCTGCATTCCACGCACGCGTCCCTGATTGCCCGTGCCACATTGAGTGACTGCGGATTCTGACGAGTGCAAATGGCTCGGGTCGCGGGCAATTCCTGCGTCGCCAGGTCCCGAAGAGCGTCCTCGCCTGCTTCGGTGTCGAGTCTGACGATTGCCAATTCGACGCCGTTAGGCCAGCCGACGGGCACCGTTATCACTGACGCCTTCGTGCCCCGATTGCCGAGCTGTTCGACAAGGTTGTCGTCGAGGAGAGATCCGTCCCCGAAGATGACGGCCTCGTTCGCCGGTCGGTGCCCTATCAGGATTTGCTGCTCTTTAGGAACGGTCATCTGGAGTTCATACCCGTCCTTTGATTTCGTTCCCTACAATGCGTTACCCATATGTTTACCCGGTGCGCACTTGTTCAAACGCGGGCAACCTTCCTGAGGATCAGGGTTTTGAATCCTCGACACGGGGGTAATGAATGGCAGGGAAACCGTTTACCTATCCGAGGCATACGCCGCCACGAAGGAGCATTCATCATGTGGACCACACTTCTATTGATCGCCGCCATTATCATCGGTATCTTCGGCGTCATCCGTATCGTTCGCGGTGACTTGGTCGTCGGGATAATACTGATCGTCGTCGCGCTTCTGGTCGGACCGGGCGGCGTAAGCATCTTGAGCTAAAACCGTTAAACGCTAGCCTGTTTACTATGGATTCAGAACCCGCAGTACAGGCGGCTGCGGGACTCGTCATCGCGGACCGCTATCGACTCGTCGGTCGCATCGCCGGCGGGGGGATGGGCGACGTCTGGAGTGCTGTCGACGATGTTCTGGGGCGGACCGTGGCCGTCAAATTCCTTCGAGCCGAGTTCGCCGACGACAAGGTGTTCCGCGAGCGCTTGAGACGCGAAGCGCGTGCCGCGGGTTCGATCAGCAACGCCGGCGTCGTCCCGGTCTTCGACTACGGCGAGATTTCCCGGGACAACGCTCCTCATCTGGCTTTTATAGTCATGGAGTTTGTGGACGGACCATCCCTTTCGGCTGAGCTGGGTGAACGCGGCCCATTGGGGACCGACCGCACGTTGTCGATCATCGAGCAGACCGCGTCAGCTCTCCAGGCCGCCCACGATGCCGGCGTCGTTCACCGTGACGTCAAACCCGGCAACATTCTGGTGACATCTCAGGGCGATGTGAAAATCACCGATTTCGGCATCTCGCGAGCCGCAGACTCATTGCCCATCACCCGGACCGGCGTCCTGACCGGTACAGCTAAATACCTCAGTCCCGAGCAAGCCGCGGGTGGGTCCGCCACGGCTTCTTCCGACATATATTCACTGGGCGTCGTGGCGTATGCCTGCCTTACCGGTGACGTTCCGTTCGCCGAAGGCAACGAGGTGACGATCGCCGTCGCACACCTGCGCGATCGGCCGCCCGCATTGCCCGATTCCGTTCCGGACGGACTGCGCAATCTGGTCATGGCGATGCTGGCGAAGGATCCGGCCGACCGTCCTGTCAGCGCCGGTGCCGTGGCCGATGCGGCGAATGCGCTGCGTGCGGGCGCGGACCCGACGGGCGAGAGTCACGAGGCCTTCTTGGACCCGCCGCTCTGGGGACGGGCCGATAAGACGCAATCGATGGCTGCAGTCGACGCGACACGTGCGGAGGGTGCTGCGAACAGCACACGAATCGACCATGGCGTGCAGGCCGAACCTGTTCGACGACGCCGTTTCCGGGGAGCGACGGCAGTGGCGCTCGGTCTGCTCGTGCTGGCTGTGATTGCGAGCATCTGGGCATTCTCCGGCGGCACGGACGTCCCTTCGGTAGTCGGCAAACAGCGCGCAGTGGCCGAGACGATGCTCAGGGACAGGGGACTGGTGCCGAACGTCCGAATTGTTGATATCGCCGGCAAGAAGACCGATGTGGTCATCACGCAAAGCGCCGCCGGAAGATCCGAGGTCGACGACGGCTCAACAATCACGTTGACAGTTGCATCGGGCAAGGTCGTCGTTCCCGGGGACAAGCTTCTGGGCGCCAATTATGCCGAGGCGACGGCACTTCTCAAAAAGCTGGGCCTTTTGGCGAGCAAGACGTCGTCGACCTCGTCCAAGGCCGCGGGAACTGTGATCGCCGTCAGTCCCGAGGGTCGCGCCGCGATCGGTTCGACCGTCGAACTGACAGTTGCTGCGGACCCGGCACCTCAACCAGCACCGACACAAGTCGACGGCAACAACGACGACAAGGGAAAGGCCCGCGGCGGTAAAAAAGGCCGCTGAACCGGTGGGCTAGCGCTTGCTGTGGTCGACTTCTTCGCGGGTCACGTCGAGGAGCATCAGGCTCATCGCGATGATGGCACCGGCGGCGATCCCCGTCACTAGCCCGATACGGAAACTGCCGAAAAGCAATCCGAACAAGAGGGTGAGCGCGACGCAAATCCCGATGACGAGGCCGGTCAGGGACTTGGCGAGAGAAGTAACAGCGGTCACGCCCCTACGGTACGGAGGCGCAGCCCCAATTCAACAATCTCTGGACGGTGACCTTCGACATAGTCGACTCAGGCCGGCAACAAGCGGGTGATGAACCGAGTCAACTGGTCTACGTTGCAGCATTCATGCATCTCGACAACGCCGGCATAGTCGGTGGCGACCGAGTCTCCGAGTCCCCAACGCATAGCATTCTCGGGGTTGAGCCAGAACGTCCGTTTGGCGCGCTGGGAAATCTTATGGAGCGCGCCAAAGTTCGGATCCTGATTGTTGTTGCGTGCATCGCCAAGGATCAAGACGGCCGTCCGCGGACCGATGGACTGCAAGTAGTCGGCAGCAAAATCTCCGAAGGCCTCGCCATAGTCGCTGCTCGTGTGCCATTTGGTGATGCGGGCTTCGCGGGCAATACGGCTTGAGAGGTCGTCGCCGCCCTCCTTGGCGAGATCAGTCACGTCGGCCATCGCGTTGATGAACGCGTACACCCTGATTTTGCTGAACTGATCGCTGAGTGCCTGGACAAGCAACATGGTGAAGTTCGAGAAACCCGAGACTGACCCCGACACATCGCACAGCAAGACGAGTTCGGGGCGGCTCGGGTGCGGACTGGCATACACCGGGCGCATGGGCACACCGCCGGTCGACATCGACCGGCGCAAGGTGCGACGGATGTCGATTTTGCCGCGATTCTTGCGTTTGCGTTTGGCCGCCAATTTTGTCGCGAGTTTGCGGGAAAGCGGACGCACGGTGAGCCGCAATTGCTGAAGTTGCTGCTGGTTGGCGCTGAGGAAATCGATGCGGTCGCCACTCGGGCGCACGGCATGGCGCGTGACCCGCTCGCGGCCACGCAATTCGGCGGTGCGACGCCTGGCCTCACTCTCGACCATGGCGCGAAGGCGTGCGATGTTCTGGCGGACTTCATCGCGTTCGAGTCGATCGGCAAATTCTCCGCTTTGTCCGGCGCCTTGTCCCTGACTCTGACCTTGACCACCACCAGAGCCGTTGCGCTGCCGGATCGCGAGCGCCTGCACGAGAAGCGTTTGCGGCTGAAGGCGTTCGAGCGTCTGATAAGCAGACCAGCCACCATGGGTGTTGCCACCGTCGCCGACCTGGCCGAGATTGTCGACAGCAATCTCGGCGACTTGTTCGAGAGCCCGCGAGTCGTCGTCGGCAAGAGCCATGGCCACCAGCTCCCGCAGGTCCTGCAGATCAAAATCGTCGCCAGCATCGCGAGCCGCCTGAGGTGCACCGTCGCCGGCCGGGAAATAGATGTCAAACGTCTGGTCGAACACGTCCCGTTGCCCGCCACGCCGCACGAACGCCGAGGCGAGACCCTCGCGCAGTTGCGCGCGCTGGCTCATACCGAGGACTTCAATGATGGCCGCCGCATCGACGGTCTCGCTCGTTCCAGCGGGTATGCCCTTGCTGCGCAAGGCTCCGACAAATTCGACGAGTCGTCCGGGCAGTCCGTGCATCGTCGGGGTCATGACGGCTTGAGGGCCTCGTCCAGATCGAGCTTGGCGCGGGCCTTCACCATGTCGTCCTGGTGTTTGAGGATGACGCCGAGACTGTCATTGACTACCTCCGCGTCGAGGATGTCGGCGCCAAGCGCCACCAAGGTACGGGCCCAGTCGATCGTCTCTGAGACCGACGGAGCCTTGCGAAGCGGCATGGCGCGCAACGCGTTGATGACGCGTATGACCGAGCCGGCGAGCACCGAGTCGAGTTCGGGCACCTTGAGTCGGACGATTTGTTCCTCAAGGTCGGGCTCGGGGAAGTCAACATGCAGATAGAGACAACGGCGGCGAAGTGCTTCGGAGAGTTCACGGGTCGCATTGGATGTCAGGACGACGAAGGGGCGGCGCGTGGCAGTGATGGTGCCGAGTTCGGGAACGGTGATCTGGAAGTCGCCGAGGACTTCGAGAAGCAATCCTTCGATCTCGACGTCTGCCTTGTCGGTCTCGTCGATGAGCAAGACCGTCGGTCCGGTATTGCGAATTGCGGTCAGCAACGGCCGCGGCAGCAGAAATTCCTCACTGAAGATGTCGTCGCGGGCCTCGTCCCAACTTTCGTTGCTGCCGGCGGTGATCCGCAAGAGCTGCTTGGCGTGGTTCCACTCATACAAGGCGCGGGCCTCGTCGACGCCCTCGTAGCACTGTAAACGTACGAGTTCGGCGTCGCATGCCTGAGCTACGGCACGGGAGAGTTCGGTCTTGCCGACTCCGGCCGGTCCTTCGATGAGGAGCGGCTTGCCGAGCTCGCTCGCCAGGAAAACGGTTGTAGCGATCGCATCCGAGGCAAGGTAATCAACCGCGGCGAGCCGCGCTTTGACGTCTTCGACCGACGTGAAGGGCATGGTGCGCATCGGGCTCCTTCAGGGGGGTGGGCTTCATGGGGTGGGCAAAATCGACGGGCGGTGTGACGTTTGCCCCCCTAGTATTGTGCCGTGGCCTTGATCGAGATCGTCCGGGATGTGCACCTCTCTCAAGACGAGGTGTGGAGTCGGCTGACCGATTGGCAACGTCATGGCGATTCCGTGCCGTTGACGTCGATCCGCGTCACGCCCACCGGCTTTGTTGCCCGCACGGGTATCGGGCGGTTGGCCTTCGATGACCCGATGGAAATCGTGTCGTGGGAGCCGCCCTGTTTCTGCCGGCTGGAGAAGCGTGGAAGGGTCGTAACCGGTTGGGCCGAGCTTCGGGTGATCCCTCTTGGCGGCGCGACACGGGTCGTATGGCGTGAAGACCTCCACGTGACCGGCACACCACGATCGGCCGACCGGCTGACGAGGGCCACCTCCCGAAAACTGTTCGGGAGAGTCGTCGACGATTTGCTCGGTTAGCATTTTCATCCGCCACTTTCACCACAGTGGGAGTGGTCCGTGCAGCCTTGCCGATTCGGTGGCCCGCCGAAGCGACGTAGGATCGATAAATGGGTTATTTGCCAGAAGCTGAGACACTCCGGATTTGCCAGGATCTGATCCGGATCGATACGTCGAACTTCGGCGACAATTCCGGTCCCGGCGAACGCAAGGCGGCCGAATATGTTGCCGCGTCCCTTGCCGAGGTTGGCATCCAATCGACGATTTATGAGTCCGACTCCGGCCGTGCGAGCGTGGTGGCGCGCTGGGGCAATCAGAACTCCGATCGTCCCGGACTTTTGATCCACGGGCATCTTGACGTGGTGCCGGCTCAGTCTTCGGACTGGCAAGTCGACCCCTTCGCGGCTGAAGTCGTCGATGGATACCTGTTCGGCCGGGGTGCGGTCGATATGAAGGACTTCGACGCGATGCTGTTGTCCGTCGTACGCGCTCGCCAGCGCGCCGGTGTCATCCCGGACCGCCCGATCACCCTCGTTTTCACCGCCGATGAAGAGGCCGGCGGCGTTAAGGGCGCCCATTGGCTCGTGGACAAGCACCGTGATCTCTTCGAAGGCTGCACCGAGGCCATCGGTGAAGTCGGCGGTTTCTCCACCGAAGTCGGGGGCAAGCGTCTCTATCTGATCGAGTCGGGCGAGAAGGGCATCGCTTGGATGCGGCTTCAGGCCCTAGGGACTGCCGGTCACGGGTCGATGAAACAGCCCGACAACGCCGTGACCCATCTGGCCCGGGCGCTCGTCGCACTCGGCGAACACGACTGGCCCATCGAAGCCGGACCGTCGATGACGCTGCTGCTCGAGAAGGTCCGCGAACTCACCGGCAGCAAGACCACCGATCCCGACGAACTCCTCGAACACTTCGGCTCGGCCGTGCGCATGATCGGCTCGGGCATCCGCAACACGACCAACGCGACGATGCTCGACGCCGGCTACAAACACAACGTGATCCCGAGTTCGGCCACCGCCTTTGTCGACGGTCGCTTTCTGCCGGGCCACGCCGACACGTTCATGCCTGAGGTGCAACGCATCGTTGGCGACAAAGTGACAGTTGAGCCCCACATCACCGACAAGGCTCTCGAGTTTGCCTTCGAAGGCGATCTTGTCGATGCCATGACCGTGGCCTTGTACAGTCAAGACCCCGACGCGCACATTGCACCGTTCCTCATGTCCGGTGGGACCGATGCAAAGGCCTGGAGCAGGCTCGGCATCACGTCATATGGCTTCACGCCGCTGCGCCTGCCCGGAGACCTCGACTTCACCGCACTCTTTCATGGGGTGGACGAACGGGTCCCGGTCGATGCGCTTGAGTTCGGTTCGCGCGTCTTCGATACCTTCCTGAATCAAATCTAGTCTCAATCAGAACTGGCCTCAAAAAATCTAGGCAGGACTGCGGCAATTCATCTTGTAGTCCTCAAAGTCCCAACCGGCAAGAAAGACCTTCGCCGCTTTGGCGCCATTGGCGTAGAGCAGGCCTGTCCGTTTCCGATCGATGCTGAAATCGACCGCGCTGACCTCGTCGGTGGGCACGAATACCGTCCGCTTCACCGTGCAGACGTCATCGGTGTAGGCGGCATCCTGGCCAGTGAACAACGTGTCGATGGCGGCTATGCCGATCGAGATCGGTCCACGCACCGCACGGGTGGCCGGCGGGATGCCCGGTTTTGCGGTCAGTCGGATGCCGAATGTTGGCCAGCGGGGCGATTTGCTGGCTTCCCGGTCGAAGAGCCCGACGGGAAAATCCGACAGCAGGCCGCCGTCGACCCAAGTGGCTCCGGCCACGCGAACGGGCTGAAAAAAATAGGGTATAGCGGCGGAGGCACGGACGGCTTTGGCGACGGAGAACTCGTCGGGGTCCGTGTCGTAGGCCGGCAGATCCCACGGAATACGGACGAGACGGCGACGCGAAAGGTCGCTGGCGGTGACAACGAGCGACCATGCGTGTGCGGGCAAGGAATCGCCGGTGCGAAGGTCGCCGAAGGTCTCGACACCGAGATCCTTGAGAGTGCCGGCTATGAACTTCTCGAGATAGTCGCCTTCGTAGATGCCGTCGGCGCTCAGAATCGACAACGCGCCGCCGACGAGCGGGATTCGGCCGAGCCAGCTGGAGTCCTCGAATTTGCTGTAGTCGATCGTGGCGGCAATGTCATCGAGGCGCGAAATCGGTTCGCCGGCTTTTTGCAGAGCGGCGATGAGGCAACTGACGATAGCTCCGGAACTTGTGCCTGCCACGCGGGGGAAGGTATAGCCGGCTGCGGCGAGTTCATGGACGGCGCCGACGAGGCCGATTCCCTTGACCCCACCGCCTTCGCACACCAGGTCTGCTTTCAAGTCCAAGGTCATGTGGCCACGCTAACGCCAGCACGAAAGCGATCGACGACGCACTGGCGGATGCTGTAGTGCGAGCAGTTCGGCTCGGCTAAAAAGTCGCGCGCATCCGAATGATCTTGCGACGCAATGTCACGGTGCGGTTGCCGGTCGGATCCTTGCGCAGGCGGGCAAGTTCCCAACCCTGATATTCGGCGGCATCGGTGAGGATGCGGCATACGGCATTACGTGAGTGCGTGCGGGGGAGCGACAGTCGCCAGAATTCGTATTCGATCAACGGTGTGCCTCCGAAACATCATCAAGGGCCTGCACGATTTCTTCGGGTAAGTCGACGTCTTCGGACGCCAGCGATTGGCGAAGTTGATCGGCCGTGCGAGCGCCGACAATGGCGGCCGCGACGGCCGGACGATCGCGCAACCAGGCGAGGGCGACGTGGGAGATGTCCACATCGAGTCCTTCGGCCGCCTTGGCCACGGCCTCCACGACGGAAGCACATTCGGGGGTCAGGTAGGGGGCGACAAAGCGGTCGAGGCCGGGCGTCGCACCGCGAGAGTCGGCCGGAATGCCGCCACGGTATTTGCCGGTGAGGACACCGCGGCCCAGCGGCGACCAGGCCAGGATGCCCATACCGAATGCCAAGACAGCAGGGACAACTTCGGTTTCGACGTCGCGGTTGACGAGGGAATATTCGACCTGTGTGCCGGCAAGCGTCAGCGCATCGGGCCGCGAAGCAAGCCACGTGTGGGCATGAGCGGTCTGCCAGCCGGCATAATTTGAGATGCCGACATAGCGCGTGCGTCCGGTGCGGACAGCGTGTTCCAGGGTCGCCAGTGTCTCCTCGACCGGCACGGCGCCATCCCACACATGGACTTGCCACAAATCCAGGTGATCGGTGCCCAGCCGTTCGAGTGACTCATCGAGTTGGCGCAGCATGGAGAGGCGGGAGGCATCGCGTCGTACGCCGTCTGGCATCGACCGAAACCCTGCTTTGGAGGCCAAAACTATTTGATCGCGGCAATTGTTCTTGGTGATCACCGCTCCGAGGGTGGTCTCGCTGGCCCCGAACGAATAGTTGGCGGCCGTGTCGACCAGGGTGCCGCCGGCGTCGAGAAATGCGGTGAGTTGATCGTGGGCTTCGTGCTCGTCGACGGCTTCGCCCCATTGCATGGTGCCGAGTCCCAGCCGGGAGACTTCGAGCCCGGTGCGTCCCAGCCGTCGATACCGCATGCGGCAAGGCTAATGGGAGACTCAAAGCCGCGCCGGTAGGCTCGCACAGTGGATTTATTCAAAGCGGTGTTCCTTGGTGTTCTTCAGGGCCTCACCGAATTCCTGCCGATCTCCAGCAGCGCCCATTTGGCGATCTTTCCCAAGTTCTTCGGCTGGAATGATCCGGGTGCCGCTTTCACGGCCGTCATCCAGATCGGCACCGAACTTGCTGTCCTGATCTACTTCCGCAGAGACATCTGGGCGATTGGATCGGGATGGGTGCGAGGCGTCTTCAACAAGTCTGCCCGCACCACGCACGAATGGCGGATGGGCTGGTTCGTCATCATTGGCTCGATGCCCATCGTGCTGCTTGGCGTGGCGCTCCAAAGCCTCATCGACAAGAACTTCCGCAATCTCTGGGTCATCGGCTCCACGCTGATCGTTCTGGGCATCGTCCTCGGCATAGCCGAACGCGTGGGCCGCAAAAATGCTCCGATCGAAAACCTCACGCTCAGCCACGCCATCCTTTTCGGCCTGGCTCAGGCGGGCGCGCTCGTGCCCGGCGTGTCCCGCTCGGGCGCCACGATCAGCATGGGTCTGTTTCTCGGCTATGAACGCGCCGCCGCGACACGGTATGCCTTCTTGCTTGCGATCCCTGCTGTTGTCGGCGCTGGCATCTTCAAACTCAAGGACATCGGCGGCGCCAATGAATACGGAGTCTTCCCGACGCTCATCGCGACCGTCGTGTCTTTCGCCGTTGGTCTTGCCGTCATCCATTGGCTGCTCGAATACGTGAGTAAGAATTCCTACCTGCCGTTCGTGTTCTACCGCATCGGCCTCGGTGCACTCGTACTCGTCTTGGTGGCCACCAGCGTCATCGCCGCCGGAACCACGGTCAGCTGACCGGTCCCGCGATTGACTGGCTAGAGCCAGCCGGACTTCTTGAAGCGCCACACGATGTACACGCACAAAAGCACCATCGCGCCGAGAACCAGTGGATAGCCGTAGGTCCAGCTGAGTTCGGGCATGTGGTCGAAGTTCATGCCATAAATGCCCGCAATCGCTGTAGGAACAGCGAAGAGTGTGGCACCGGCGGCAAGTTTTCGCATGTCGTCGTTCTGCTGGATGCTCAACTGGGCCAAGTGGGCATTGAGCGCGTTGTCGAGCAAATGGTCGGTGACGTCGATGCTTTCGGCCACTCGCGATAAATGGTCGCCAATGTCGCGAAAATAGGGGCGGGCCTCTTCGGGCATGGCGCCGGTAGAGAAGCGGTTGATCGGTTCGCGCAGCGGCAGAACGGCCCGTTTGAACTCGAGAGTTTCACGTTTGAGCCGATAGATGCGCGAAGAATCACTGGTGCGGACGTTCGAAAAGACCGAGACTTCTATTTCCTGAATATCGATCTCGAGTTCAGCGGCGACATTTTCGTAGTCGTCCACGACCGAGTCGACCACGGCATACAGCGCCGCCGTCGGGCCGTGCTCGAGTTCATGGTCCTGGGTTTCGGCACGATTGCGTACGGCGCGCAGATCGTGTCCCTTGCCGTGGCGCACGGTGAGGAGGTAGTTCGCCCCGAGGAAGATGTTGATCTCGGCCGTCTCGATGTCGTCATTGTCGTAGGTGACGGTCTTGAGTGACATGAAGAGGTGGTCGTCATATCGCTCCACCTTGGGCCGCTGATGGGCTTCGACTGCGTCCTCGACAGCAAGCGGGTGCAGACTGAGCGGAGCGGCAATCTCGGCGAGTTCGGCTGCCGTTGGCTCGAACGCGCCGATCCAGATGAAATCGTGTTTGTCGGTCAGCGAAGCCAAGGCACTCTTCAGCGAATTGACGTCGTGAGAAGTGTGTTCGCGCTTGCCGTTGCGGTAAATCGCGCAGTCGATGATCACGTTGCCCATTGTGCAGCGTCTCCATGTCTGTTGCCCGTAGGCGGGCCGTGTGGAGCGAGCCGATAGTCTCTTGGCTATGCGAAGTTGGTCCGCCCCCGAGGTTCCGTCTCTTCAGGAACTGGGCTTTGGCACAGGCCAAAAAGTTAAGATTTTCGACAGTTCGTCCGATGAACTCCAGGTCAGCGATCCGCGCGGTCAGGCTCGTCTTTATGTCTGCGGGATCACGCCGTACGACGCGACCCACATGGGTCACGCGGCGACTTATCTTGCGTTCGATCTGCTGCAGCGCGCCTGGCTTGATCGCGGCATCGACGTGCTTTACACCCAAAATGTCACCGATGTCGATGATCCATTACTGGAACGCGCCAATGCGACGGGGATGGACTGGATCGAACTCGCAGAACGCGAAACGCAGTTGTTCCGCGAGGACATGACGGCGTTGCAGATCCTGCCGCCCGATCACTACGTCGGCGCGGTCGAGGCCATCGGGCTCGTGGTCGACCTCGTTCAGAAGTTGCAGGAAGCCGGTGCGGTGTATGCGGTGGACGATGACCTCTACTTCGACGTGCATGCCGACCCGGCATTCGGTTCGGTGTCCCGTTTCAGCGCCGATCAGATGGCCGAAGTCTTCCCCCAACGCGGCGGCGACCCCGACCGTCCAGGCAAGCGCCATCAGCTGGATTGCCTCGTTTGGCAAGCCGAACGCGCCGGTGAACCCGCGTGGGACACCGAGCTCGGACGCGGCCGTCCCGGTTGGCACATCGAGTGTTCGTCGATGGCTTTGCATTATCTGGGCAACAGCATCGACGTGCAGGGCGGCGGCTCAGACTTGATATTTCCGCATCACGAGATGTCTGCCTCCGAGGCACAGGTTGCCACCGGCGAGCGCTTTGCCAAGGCCTATGTCCACGCCGGAATGGTCGGATTCGAGGGCGAAAAGATGTCGAAGTCCAAGGGCAACCTCGTGCTCGTCTCCAAACTCCGCGCCGACGAACACGATCCGATGGCGATCCGCTTGTCGTTGCTCGCTCATCATTACCGCAGCGACTGGGAATGGTTCGACAGCGACATTGCCGGCGGCGAAAAGCGATTGGCAATGTGGCGTGAGGCAGTTGGCCGCTCCAGCGGCCCATCGGGCAAGAAACTTGTCGCCGACCTTCGCCAGGCATTGGCCGATGACCTCGATGCGCCGACGGCCCTCGAGATCATCGATTCCTGGGCTGTCGATGAGTCGACCGTGGACGAGAAGTCCGCCGAAACGGCCCGAGCGGCCCTCAACACCCTCCTCGGTATAAAACTCTAGTAACGGGACCCGAGAAGGCTGTCAACCGGTGAGCTCGCGCCTTTCCCGCTGACCGACGGTTGTCGTAGTGCCGAGGTCCGCGCGTTGGCCGGAGGTGTAGCCGTCGCGCGATCCGCCCCCCGAGAGTTGGCGTCGAACCGCACTCTGCAGGTGGGGATAGACCGTGTTCATGGCAGCTTCTGCCTCATCGGATCGATCTGCAAGAACGAGTGCGACAGACATTGCGGAAGTCGACTGTCGCACTGAAACCGCCTGGATCGACTCAGCCTCGGCCGCGGCAAGTCTGAGTCGAATTGCCGCGCTGAATCCGGCCCACCAGGACCGGCGATAGGCGGCTACATGCTCGCCCCAAGGCACCGGCGTTCCGGCGAGTTCACGAGTCCCCTGGATCAGCAGGCTTGTCGTGAGGATTTCCACGCAGACAAGGTCCGACTCCAGCCCGAAGAGATGCACCGAGAGACTCCGATCCCCTCTCAGGACCACCGCTTTGCACCGCATCGTATGGGCGACGCCGGAGGCGAGGGAGCACTTGTCGCGGGCATAGGGCGCGGCGAAACGAATGATCCTGTCGCCAATGGCGTTGCGTTCAGGCGACCGACCGGCGAGCATCGCCTGGTCGATGCCGTAGTTGGCCATCAACTCGGTGGCCTTGGCCGTGAATGCCTCAGCTTCGGCCGGAGTCGCGGCGGGGTTTTCGGCCAGCGTGAGGAGCTTGCGGACCTTGGTGAGGGTGGTGTCGGCATTGGTCATGAGTCGACTCTGACAGCGACTACTGACAACGCCCTAAACCTCGGGGTCGGTTGACCTGCGACGCAAGTAGCGCTCGAATTCCCGGGCAATCGCATCACCAGAAGCCTCGGGCAATTCGCTCGTGTCGCGTTCGTTCTCAAGCGCCTGTACATACTCGGCGATCTCTTCGTCTTTTTCGGTCAGGTCTTCGGCGCCACGCTGCCAGGCTTCTGTCATCTCGACCAACACTCCTTGCGGCAGCGGTATGCCCATGGCGTCCTCGAGCCGCCCCAACAAGGCCAATGTCGCCTTCGGGCACGGTGGCTCGGCCAGATAGTGGGGCACCGCCGCCCACAGCGACAATGTCGAGATATCGCAAGCGGCAGCATTTTGGGCCAGTACCGAATTGACGCCGATCGGCCCCGCATAGTGTGACGGCTCGAGCTTCAGGCGTTCGCCCAGAGCGGGGTCTGACGTCGACCCCGTGATCGGGACCGGACGCGTGTGCGGGCTGTCGGCAAGCAAGGCACCGAGAGTAATCAGTTCGGTGACGCCGGCGCGTTCACCAACACCAATGATCGTCGAGCAATACTTCCGCCAGCGAAAATTCGGTTCGAGACCGCGCACCAAAATGACATCGCGATCGAAGTCCTTGAGCCGTGCGTAATAAATGACGGTGTTCGGCCAGTGGACGAAACGGTTACCGTCTTCGTCCGAGCCGATGTGCGGCCGATTCATCTGAAAGTCGTAATAATCCTCGGGGTCGAGTTCGGTGAGGATCTGCGCATCCCACTCCTCCAGCAAATGGTCGACGACTCCCGAGGCCGCGTCCCCAGCGTCGTTCCAGCCTTCGAACGCCGCGATCATCCACGGCTGTCGCAATTCAGGCACTTCGGGCTGCGTGTTCACCACTCAAGCCTAGTTCAGTCTTCGGGCGCATAGGCGAGGTTCGACGACAACCAGCGCTCGGCCTCTGCCAGAGTCCAACCCTTGCGTTCGGCATAGTCCTGAATCTGGTCCTTGTCCAAGCGCCCGATGACAAAGTATTGCGACTGCGGATGTGAGTAATACCAACCGCTTACCGCAGCGCCGGGCCACATCGCCATGCTCTCGGTGAGTTCGATACCGGTGTTCCCGGTGACGTTGAGGAGATCCCACAACGTCGACTTCTCGGTGTGCTCAGGACACGCCGGATAGCCTGGGGCGGGCCTGATGCCGTCGTACTTCTCCCTGATCAATGACTCGTTGTCGAGCTGTTCATCGGGGACATAGCCCCAAAATTCCTTGCGGACCCGCTCGTGCAGGCGCTCGGCGAAAGCCTCGGCGAGACGATCGGCCAGGGACTCGAGCAGGATGGCGCTGTAGTCGTCGAGGTCCTTTTTGAACTCCATGATTTTCTCGGTGCTGCCCAGCCCCGCAGTGACGGCAAATCCTCCGACATAATCGCGAAGTCCCGTTTCCTTGGGCGCCACGAAGTCACCGAGCGAGCGATTCGGCACGCCTTCACGGTGTTCGCCTTGCTGGCGGAGGTTGCGGAGCGTCGCGAGCACATCCGTACGTTCTTCGTCGGTGTAGAGCTCGACGTCGTCTTCGCCCACCATGTTGGCCGGGAAGAAACCGATCACACCATTCGCGTGAATCCACTTTTCTTCGATCAGGCGGTCCATCATCTGCTGGCCGTCGTCCCACAATCTGCGGGCAGCCTCACCCGAAGCCGGGTTGTTGAGGATGTCGGGAAACTTGCCCTTCATCTCCCAGGCGTTGAAAAACGGCTGCCAGTCAATGTATTTGCGCAGCTCGTCAAGGGGGTAGTCAGTAAACGTCTTCACGAATTGGGTCGCCGCCTGCCCCTTATGATCGCAAGCTTCCCCCGTGCACAGGTCTTTGGCTTGCTGCATGAGCAATCGGGGCCGCGGCGGCTGATAGTCGGTCCAGTCGATTGGTGTGCGGTTCGTCCGTGCTTCTTCCAACGAGCGCATCGGGCGGTTGTCCTGCTTGGCCGCATGCCGTTCGCGGAGCCCCTGATAGTCGGCCTCGACCTCGGCCAGAAGTTTGGGCCGTTGCTCCTCGGATAACAGTGCTGCGACGACGGGGACCGAACGAGAAGCGTCTTTCACCCAGATCACGGGACCGTGATATTTCTGCGACACCTTGACCGCGGTATGGGCGCGTGAGGTGGTCGCGCCGCCGATAAGAAGGGGGATATCGAAACCCTGTCGCTCCATCTCGGCGGCGAAGTCGACCATTTGATCGAGCGAAGGCGTGATCAGACCCGACAAGCCGATGACGTCGGCCCCTTCGGACTTTGCCGCGTCGAGAATTTTCTGGGCCGGGACCATGACTCCAAGGTCGACGACGTCGTAATTGTTGCACTGCAGGACGACCCCGACGATGTTCTTGCCAATGTCGTGCACATCGCCCTTGACCGTCGCCATGACGATCTTGCCGTTGCTGCGCTCGGCGTCGCCGGGTTGCTTTTCGGCCTCGATGAACGGAATGAGGTGGGCGACAGCCTTTTTCATGACACGGGCCGACTTCACCACTTGCGGGAGGAACATTTTCCCATCGCCGAACAAGTCGCCGACAACGTTCATGCCGGCCATCAGCGGGCCTTCGATAACCTCGATCGGCCGTCCGCCGCGTTCGCTGATTTCTTTGCGGAGTTCTTCGGCGTCGGTTTCGGCGAAGTCGTCGATTCCCTTCACCAGCGCGTGGGTGATGCGCTCGGCGACGGGCAGCGATCGCCACTCCTCGTCGACAACCTCCGGTTGGCTGCCATCTCCGGCGAACTTGCCCGCTATCTCGACGAGTCGCTCGGTGGCCGAACCCTTCTCGTCCTGGGGAATGTCGGGGAGCCGGTTGAGGACGACGTCCTCGATCCGCTCCCGCAATTCGGGATCGACCTGGTCGTAGACGATGAGGGCACCCGCGTTGACGATTCCCATCGTCATTCCGGCCTTGATGGCGTGATAGAGGAACACAGCATGAATGGCCTCGCGCACCGGGTTGTTGCCACGGAAGGAGAACGAGACGTTGGAAACCCCGCCGGAGATGAGCGCGCCTGGGAGGTTCTGCTTGATCCAGCGAGTTGCCTCAATGAAGTCGACGCCGTAGTTGGCGTGTTCCTGGATGCCTGTCGCGAGGGCGAAGCAGTTCGGGTCGAAGATGATGTCCTCGGCCGGGAAACCGACCTCATCGACGAGAATCGTGTAGGCCCGCTGGCAAACTTCTTTGCGGCGTTGGAGATTGTCGGCCTGACCGTCCTCGTCGAAAGCCATGACGACAACGGCGGCGCCGTATTTGCGACACAACCGGGCTTGATCCTTGAACTTCTGCTCGCCCTCTTTCATCGAGATCGAGTTGACGATCGACTTGCCCTGCACGCACTTCAACGCCGTTTCGATGACTTCCCATTTGGAGGAGTCGATCATCAGCGGAACGCGGCAGATGTCGGGCTCGGTGGCTATAAGTTTGGCGAAGCGATCCATGGCCGCGAGACCGTCGATCATGCCCTCGTCCATGTTGATGTCGATGACCTGTGCGCCGGACTCGACCTGCTGGCGCGCGACGGCCAATGCGGCCGAGTAGTCGCCGGCCTTGATGAGATTGCGGAATCGTGCCGAACCGGTGATGTTGGTCCGTTCGCCGACATTCACGAACAGGGACTCATCGGTTATGTTGACCGGTTCGAGTCCGGAAAGTCGGCAAGAGGGTGCGATCTCGGGGACGACTCGCGGCGACGAACCTTTCACACTGGAGACGATGGCACTGATGTGCTCGGGGGTGGTGCCACAACAGCCGCCCAACAGGTTGACCAGTCCACTCTCGGCGAATTCTCCGACAATTGCGGCAGTCTGATCGGGGGTTTCGTCATACTCACCGAACGCGTTGGGCAGACCGGCGTTGGGATAACACGAAATGAAACAGTCGGCGATCCGCGAGAGTTCCGCGACGTATGGTCGCATTTCCTTGGCGCCGAGGGCACAGTTCAGTCCGACCAGAAGTGGTTGTGCGTGGCGTACGGAGTTCCAGAACGCCTCGGTGACCTGTCCGGAGAGGGTCCGTCCCGAAGCGTCGGTGATGGTCCCCGAAATCACGACCGGCCAACGGCGCTCGCGTTCTTCGAACAGGGTCTCGACGGCGAAGATCGCCGCCTTCGCGTTAAGCGTGTCGAAGATCGTCTCGATCATCAGGACGTCGGCTCCACCGTCGACGAGTCCGCTGGCCTGCAGGTGATAGGCCTCGACAAGCTGGTCAAAAGAGACGTTGCGTTTGCCCGGATCGTTGACGTCAGGCGAGATCGAAGCGGTGCGGTTGGTCGGTCCGAGGGCACCGACGACATAACGCGGCTTGTCCGGGGTCTCCTGCGTCATCTCGTCGCAGGCGGCGCGGGCAAGTCGTGCCGATTCGAAGTTCAGTTCGTAGGCGAGTTCTTCCATCCCGTAGTCGGCGAGGGAGATGACCTGGGCGTTGAAGGTGTTGGTCTCGATCAGGTCGGCGCCGGCTTCGAGGTATTCGCGATGGATTCCGCTGATGACCTCGGGTTGGGTCAGAGTCAGCAGGTCGTTGTTGCCCTGGACGTCGCTCGGCCAGTCCTTGAAGCGTTCGCCGCGGTAGTGCGCCTCGGTGAACTTGTGCCGTTGGATCATCGTGCCCATGGCCCCATCGAGGATCAGGATGCGATTTCCCAGCGCGGTGGTGAGTTCTGCTGTGGCGTCTGGGCGGATGAAGGACGAATCAGACAACGGTATTTCCTCTGCTGTGGTCTCGACGGGCCCGGCTAGGCACGTGTCAAGGGACCCAACGAGAGTACCGGGCGCTCCGTTGCGAACTCCCACGTATCTCGGTCCTTGGTACCAGTGTCTCACTCCGTGGTCGGGCCTGCAGCCGTCCTGGGCATAGCGCGGTCGGTTTAGGCTTGGGCGGTGACCAAAGACTCCTCGACAACACTCGCAGCGGTCCTTTGGGACCTCGATGGCACCCTCGTCGACACCGAACCTTTGTGGCTGGACGCCGAGCACGAACTGGCCGAAGCGCACGGCAAGACGTGGACTCAGGAAGACGGACTGAAGCTGGTCGGCAACACCTTGCTCGAATCGGGGATCTACATCCAGCGACGGCTCGACATCGACATGGCACCCACGGCGATCGTCGATTATCTGGTGGAGCGACTGGCACGACGACTGCGCGAGGAGATCATCTGGCGACCGGGAGCACGCGAACTGATCGCCGCATTCTATGGCGAAGGCGTCCCGATGGCGCTGGTGACGATGTCCTATGCGGCTATCGCCGACCCGATTGCCGGCCAATTGCCTTTCAACGCTGTTGTTACCGGAGACGCCGTCACTCACGGTAAGCCGCATCCCGAGCCCTACTTGCGTGCCGCCGAGATGCTCGGCGTGAATCCTGCAGACTGCCTCGCGATCGAAGATTCTGCTACGGGCGCCAATTCGGCGAACGCGGCAGGCTGCCAAGTCGTTGTGGTGCCGAATTTCGTCCACGTGCCCGACGCTCCGCGCCGAACCTTTTTGTCAACTCTCCAAGGAGTGACCCCGGTCTGTCTAAGAGCCCTTATGGGGAATTGACCGGCATCGGCGGGGGAGTGCCACCCCATTCGGGACAAATCGCCTTATGCGCACACCAATTGCAGAGCGGATTCTTGCGCGGCGGGAAGTCGTGCGCCGTCATCGCCGCAGCAATCGCCGTCCACAACGCTTGCAATTTACGCTCGGTTGCCAGCAGGTCGGCTTCGATCGGTTCATAACGCAGAAACCGGCCGTCGCCGAGATACATCAGTTGGAGAAGCGTAGGAATGACTCCGCGTTCGCGCCAGATGACCAGCGCATAGAACTTCATCTGAAACAGCGCCTTGTCCTCGAAGCGGCTGTTGGGAGACTTGCCGGTCTTGTAGTCGACGACCCTGATCCGGCCGTCGGGAGCAACATCGATGCGGTCGACGATGCCTCGCAGCGTCAAGCCGGTGTCGAGTTCGTGTTTGACCCACAACTCACGAGCCTCGGGTTCAAGATATTGCGGGTCTTCCATCCGGAAATAGTTGTCAAGGAATGCCGTGCAGCTCGCGAGCCACTCTGCCTCTTCCGACTGTGCCGCTTCGACGCCCACGCTGCCATCGAAGTCAGCGCCGGCAGCAAAGAGTTCGGCCAGTTCTGGACTTTTGGTTAACAGCTTTTGCCACTCGGCCGGAACCATCGAAACGGCATGAGCCAAAGTACGTTGAGGTGCCGGATCGTCGAAGAGCCGCTCGAGCACCGCGTGGACGAGAGTTCCTCGCACCATGACGGGGTTGGGCGTTTCGGGAATCTTGTCGATGCTGCGAAACCTGTAGAGCAGCGGACACGTCATGAAGTCGCCCGCCCGACTCGGTGAGAGGGATCCGGTGACCTGAACAGTTGGCATACCGGCACATTAGCCGTTAGGACTGACAGGCTGACGTCTCTCGCTGATTGAGGCGATAGCGTTGGCCTCGTGACCAGCCGAGACAAAGCGCCAGCGGGGACTCTTCGGTTGGGCCGCATCGCCGGCGTGGATCTCCTCATCAGGCCTTCACTGCTTTTGATGGCGGTCGTGCTGGTGTATTTGTTCGCCCCGCGATTCGACAATCAAACCGGGGCCAACCCCTATGCCCTTGCCGCCCTGTTCGTGGTGGCGCTGTATATATCGGTGCTCGTTCACGAAATCGCTCACGTCATCCTCGCCCGCCGTTATCGGATGTCGGTGGCGTCGGTGACTCTTCACCTGCTGGGCGGCGAAACGGCGATCGAAGGCGAAAGCCGAACGCCGGCCCAGGAGTTCTGGACGTCGGTCGTCGGTCCGCTCGCGTCATTGTCCATCGGTGCGGTCGCCTGGCTTGTGGCCCCCGGGATGGCCGAGGGAAACGCACATACGGTGATGCAAGCGATCGCTGCGGTCAACATCCTGGTCGGTGCGATCAACCTCGTGCCGGCGCTGCCACTGGACGGCGGTCGGGTTTTTCGCGCCATCGTGTGGGGACTCACCGGCCGCGAGTCGATCGGGATCAAGGCTGCTGGATGGTCCGGACGGATCTTCGCTGTCCTCGCCGTGTTGTTGCCGGTCGCCTGGTACCTGCAGAACAAAGAATCTGCCACACCCGTTGACATCGCGCTCGGCCTGCTGATCGGCTGGTTCCTTTGGACCGGCGCCAGCCAGGCCTTGCACGGAGCCGACCGGACCGCCCGACTCAATTCCCTCCACGCCCGCAAACTTGCCGACGTCGGCACCGAGCCGCCCGCGCAAGCACCATCCCTTTTCGCCGATCTGAGTGGAGTTGCGCTTTTGCGTGCCATGGCCGTTTCCCCGTCCGATGTCTATCGACTGACCGAGAGTGACGGCAGCACGTTTGGACAATTGCGAGCCGATCGCGTCGACGAGGCCTACCGAGATGGCAGGAACGCATGACCGAATTGTCCGGAGTGCGCCGCGGCATCATGGCCGAAGGCGACTGGGTTCGGCTGATGGACGCCAAAGGCCGCAAACACAATCTTCAGCTTGAGGCCGGCAAGGAGTTCTCGACCAAGAAGGGCCAAATTGTTCACAACGACCTGATCGGGCGTCCCGAAGGCATAGTGATCGAATCCTCAATGGGCGGCGAATACCAAGTGTTCCGCCCGCTGCTGCACGAATATGTGGTGTCGATGCCGCGAGGTGCGGCAATCATCTATCCCAAAGATGCGGCGCAGATCATCACGATGGCGGACATCTTCCCCGGCGCACGCGTTGTCGAAGCCGGCGCCGGTTCGGGCAGCCTCACCGCCTACTTGCTGCGGGCTGTAGGCGCCGAAGGCATGCTGGCCTCTTACGAGATCCGCGAAGAGTTCGCCGAAACCGCCCGTCACAATGTCGAACAACTCATCGGCGGCGAACACCCGGCCTGGAAACTGGTGATTGGGGACGTACGCGAAGTCATTGAAGAGACCGACATCGATCGCCTCATTCTGGACATGGTTGATCCCTGGACGTGTGTCGAGCTCGCTGAGGAACGCCTGATCGCCGGAGGAGTCATCTGTGCCTATGTCGCCACGACAACGCAATTGTCGTTGTTCGTCGAGACGTTGCGGGCCAACGGCGGGTTCACCGAACCGACGTCGTGGGAGACGATCCAACGCAATTGGCACCTCGAAGGACTCGCCGTGCGGCCCGAACACCAGATGATCGGGCACACCGCCTTCCTGGTCACGGCACGCCGGATGGCCCCGGGGCAGAAGTCGCTGGCCAAGTCGCGCCGGCCCGCGCCGGGTGCCTACGGGCCGGATTACAAAGGGCCACGTCCCAAAGATCTCGACGACCTTGAGGAGAGTTAACCAAATCGAGTTCCGCCTACTTGCGACAAATCCGGCGTATCTTGTCCGATCTGTGTAGTGTCAAAACAAGAGGGCAGGAGGTGCACGATGAGTGGACAAGAGCACACTGGCAAAGGCGAATCCGAACAAGAGGTCGCCCATCTGCGAGCCGAGGTCGAACACTTGCGTCGCCGCTTGGGCACCGAGGGTTCGACCGACTCGCGCCTGAGCGATCTCGAGAGCCGATTGTCGGCCACCAATTCCCAGAACGAGCGCCTCGGCGCAACGTTGCGTGAGGCGCGCGATCAGATCGTGACGCTCAAGGAAGAAGTCGACCGTCTGGCCCAACCGCCGACGGGTTTCGGCACCTTCCTGCAACGCAACGACGACGAGACGATCGATGTGTTCACCAGTGGTCGCAAACTGCGTGTCAACGTCAGTCCCACCGTCGACAGGGATGCCCTGCGCAAAGGTCAGGAAGTTATCCTCAACGAGGCGATGAATGTCGTCATGGCACTCGATTTTGAGCAAATCGGCGAAGTCGTGATGCTCAAAGAAATCCTTGCCGATGGCGAGCGCGCGCTCGTGTTGGGCAATGCCGACGAAGAACGGGTCGTCCGGCTCGCCGATTCGCTCTTGGGACTCAAACTACGCACAGGCGACTCACTTCTACTCGATTCGCGCGCCGGTTATGTTTACGAGAAGGTCCCGAAGAGCGAGGTCGAGGACCTAGTCCTCGAAGAAGTTCCCGACATCGACTACGACAGCATTGGTGGACTCAAGAGCCAGATCGAATCGATCCGTGATGCGGTGGAGCTGCCGTACCTGCACCCCGAGCTCTTCATCGAGCACGAGCTCAAGCCGCCCAAGGGAGTGCTGCTCTATGGCCCTCCAGGTTGCGGCAAGACCCTGATCGCCAAGGCCGTAGCGGCCTCGCTGGCGAAAAAGGTGTCTGAGCGAACAGGCGAGGAGGGCCGCAGCTACTTCCTCAACATCAAGGGGCCCGAACTGCTCAACAAATACGTCGGTGAGACCGAACGTCACATTCGGTTGGTATTCCAGCGGGCGCGCGAAAAGGCGAGCGAAGGCACACCGGTCATCGTGTTCTTCGACGAGATGGATTCGTTGTTCCGCACCCGCGGTTCGGGTGTCTCCTCGGATGTGGAGAACACCATAGTTCCGCAGTTGCTGAGCGAAATCGACGGTGTCGAAGGACTCGAAAACGTGTTGGTGATCGGCGCTTCAAACCGTGAGGACATGATCGATCCGGCGATTCTGCGTCCCGGCCGGCTTGATGTCAAGATCAAGATCGAACGCCCCGACGCCGAGTCGGCACGCGATATCTTCAGCAAATACCTGACCGCCAACCTGCCGCTGCACCCCGATGACCTCGCCGAATGGAAGGGTGATCGTTCCGCGTGCGTCAACGGCATGATCCAGCGCACCGTCGAGCGGATGTACACCGAGTCCGAAGACAACCAGTTCCTCGAAGTCACTTATGCCAACGGCGACAAGGAAATCCTGTATTTCAAGGACTTCAATTCCGGTGCCATGATCCAGAACATCGTCGACCGCGCCAAAAAGATGGCCATCAAGGATCTTCTCGACACCGGACAAAAGGGCATCCGCATTCAGCACATGCTTCAGGCCTGCCTCGACGAGTTCAAGGAAAACGAGGACCTGCCCAACACAACCAATCCCGACGATTGGGCGCGCATTTCGGGTAAGAAGGGCGAACGCATAGTGTTCATCCGCACTCTCATCTCCGGCAAGAGCGGCAACGAAGCCGGTCGCTCGATCGACACGGTTGCCAATACGGGCCAATACCTCTGAGGATCAATCCTGACCTACGACATTCGCGCGGTCCCCTATGACAGCTCCGACGCCGAAATGCTCACCCGTGAGGTCCAGGCCGTCTATGCGTTCCGCTATGGCAGCGAAGGCGACAAAGCTCCGATCGACGCTACCGAATTCAACTCGCCCGAAGGACACTTCGTGATCGCGTATGTCGACGAGCGGCCTGCCGCAATGGGTGGCTGGCGCCGTTTCGGCCACGAGGCAGAGATTAAACGGATGTTCGTCCGCGAGGCATACAAGCGTCAGGGACTCGCCAGGGCGATACTGGCTGAGTTGGAGCGCACGGCGGCGGCGGCAGGGGTCGACCGGCTGGTCCTCGAAACGGGTCCACGCCTGCCCGGGGCGATAGACCTCTATCGCAGTTCGGGCTACGAGGACATCGAGGCCTTTGGCTATTACGTGGGTGAGGGCAGTGTTCACCTTGGCAAGGTGCTGACTACGGCTACTTGGAAAGTCTGAGGTTTGGGCACAGCGGGACGACGCGTCACAAACCGCATGAGATCAATCCGCTTATCGGTACGGCGGGGCAGATGTCCCACTCGATCGCACCCAACACGGACGTCCGTGTCCTTCATCAGGCCTACAAAATCTTCCCGGACTCGGCCGCCGCGAGAGGCGCAAATGCGGGCGAATCGGTCAGCCGGCACCAAAAGAGGCCGGCGAGAGTACTCGAGGGCGTGCACTGGCAGACGCCGTTTTGGGCGACCCACACCGTAGGCTGGCATCATGACAGTTTGTGTTCGTCGTGTAAACGCGGCGCAATTCGTTTGGTTGAACATATGACTGTGCGCCGTGTCATGGGCAGTGAAGTCGAGTACGGCATCACCGTGCAGGGTCAGCCCATGGCCAATCCGATGGTGGCGTCGACGCACGTCGTCAATTCCTACGCCGCCGCCAACGGCCTGACCCGCCGCGCGCGCTGGGACTTCGAGGAAGAAAGCCCGTTGCGTGATGCCCGTGGTTTCGACCTGAGTCGCGCAACTGCCGATCCCAGTCAGCTCACTGACGAGGACATGGGCCTTGCCAACATCATCCTGACCAATGGCGCCAGGTTGTATGTCGATCATGCGCATCCGGAGTATTCGAGTCCAGAATGCACCAACCCGCTCGACGTCGTGTTGTGGGAGAAGGCCGGCGAAAACGTCATGCGTCGCGGCGCCGAACTCGCCGCGCGCATCCCCGGTAAAGCGCCGATCATGCTTTACAAAAACAATATCGACAACAAGGGCGCGTCCTACGGTTCCCACGAGAACTACCTGATGCGCCGTGATGTCGCTTTCGAGTCGATCGTCGAACACTTGACGCCGTTCTTTGTGTCCCGCCAGATCTTCACCGGAGCCGGTCGCGTCGGTCGTCGCCAGGACGGCAGCGTCAACGGATTCCAGATCAGCCAGCGCGCCGATTACTTCGAAGTCGGTGTCGGCCTCGAGACGACGCTGAAACGGCCCATCATCAACACCCGCGACGAACCGCACGCCGATCCGAAGAAGTACCGCCGTCTTCACGTCATCATCGGCGATGCCAATTGCTCCGAAACGGCCATTTATCTCAAACACGGCACCACGTCCCTCGTGTTGGCGATGGTCGAGGCCGGTTATCTCAAACCCGGACTGACGCTGTCCAAACCGGTCACCGCCCTTCACGACATCTCCTACGACGCTTCGCTGAAGACCGCGGTGCCATTGGAAGACGGCCGGACGATGACCGCTTTGCAACTCCAGGGCGAGTACCTCGAGCAGGCGAAATCGTTTGTCGAACGCGAAGGCGGCGACGAACAGACCCACGACATCCTCCAGCGGTGGGAAAGTGTCCTCGATCGGCTCGCGCGTGATCCGATGGAGTGCAAGAGCGAACTCGATTGGGTCGCCAAACTCGCCTTGCTGGAGTCTTATCGCGAACGCGACGGCCTCGATTGGGACAACGCCAAACTGCACCTCGTCGATGTGCAATATCACGACGTGAGACTCCACAAGGGCCTCTTCCACCAGCTCGTACGCACCGGTCGTATGCAGCAACTGTTCACCGACGAACAGATCGCGGCGGCCGTCACCAACCCGCCCGAAGACACCCGCGCCTATTTTCGCGGGATGTGCCTCGCCCGCTTTTCCAGTGACATCGCCGCAGCTTCGTGGGATTCGGTCATCTTCGACCTGCCCGGTCACGACTCGTTGCAACGCATACCGACGATGGAACCCCTGCGCGGCACAAAAGAGCACGTTGGAGCGTTGTTCGAGGAACACAAGACTGCCGAGTCCTTGTTCAACGCCATCACGCGGCGGTAGTGGGGGCTGACGCCTCAGCATCCGGACGTACTTGTCACTTGTCATCGAAGACTGGGCAGGAGCATGCAAAAGATGGTGGCGTCGGCCGCCACGTGGGCGACGTACGGCGACAAGAGCCCGCGTGTGCGCCAGCGCATCAAGCCCAGCAGTATTCCCCATCCACCGGCCATAACAGCGCCGACGATTCCCGTGGGCACACCGACGATGTGGAGAACCCCGAAGGCGACGGCTTGGACGACAATGGCGACGATCGGACCGCTGACCCGTTCCAGCGCCGTCTGCAGCACCCCCCGAAAGATTGCCTCCTCCACAGCTGCGTTCACCAACGAGAAGCCGGCACCGGCGGCCACCAGCAGCCACAGCGGCCGACCCACCGCGGCATCGACGTAGGCCTGCGGCAACTGGCCGTTGAAGAGATGCTGCCAGACCAGCAGGGCCGCGGCGGTCACCACGACTGTGAGCAAAAGCAGCCAGGGCAGCTCGGTCGTGGCGCTTCCACGGCGCAGCCAGGACCGCCACAACTGAGCACGCGGCGATCGCCGGGCCAGCCACCACGCCGCCACCACCGCTGCAAGCCCCGGCAAAGGCCACAGCCCGAAGACATCGACGGCCACTGCCGAGTACAGCAGAATCGTCATGATCACCGCGTCCACCGCTGCACTGGAGCCCGAGCGCAACGCGAGCAACATCAGGACAACCAGCAGGAGCAGGGCTGCTGCTGCGGTCCCGGGGTGACTCAGGGCCAGCAGGACGGCCCCGGCCAACAGCGCCGCTGAGCTTGTGACCACTGCCGCCTGCGCGTTCGGCCCCTGGGCCTCCAGGTCCGACGGGTGCGCTACAGGACCATCCATGCCGACATCCTGCCATCAAGCGCAAGCACGGCTGGTGTGCCACAGCACCGCCCGGTACCGGGGCCCGACCAGCAGTCTCGGTAGCGGAACCTACAGCGGACATTGCCTCGACTGGGCTGCCGAGCTCAGCGGAATCTGCGCGTCAAGTGCACCCTCAGTTTATCGCCGAGACCCCCGTTGCCGACCGGGAGCATGCTTACCTCGTCGGCAATGATGGTCGCCACAAAAGCACAATCAATCATTTGAGCTGACTTATCGGTGTTAATTATCGTCAATTAGCTGCCGTCAGCGACAGAGCGCCTGGACCTGTGAGTTCTCCCGAGTGGACTGGCCGACCGGATATCGCAAGCAGCAACGCAATTGCGGCCCCGTGCACCTCTTTGCCAATACCTTCGTCGAAGGCCGTATCTGTTGCGATGAGGCGTAGCCCCTGCAGGCGTTCCTTGCCCCCGCCGAGTTTGAGGCTGGTCTTCGCTTGATATCGAAGTGCGGTTGCCACCTCGGCGACCGGGTACTCATGGTCGATGCCGAGAGGGCGTCGGATGTCCTCTCCGTGCACGAATACCTCGACCAGCCGAGTGGCTAAAGGTGCGGGCGCACTTGTTGTGCGGCTGCGGACATCATGGAAGCAGGCCAGTGTTTGGTTTGGATCTGTGGACCGCTCCCGTGCAATCCCCGAGGCATTGATTCGATCGAAGTTGAAGCCAGCGGCAATCAGCCTGCTGACAAACCCGATGGGAGTGGTCTTGGCGTCATTGACGAGATGAGCTAGAACGGCGTGGATATCCCATCCGGGACACAAGGATGGCGTCGTCCACTGCTGTGTTTTCAATGCCAACAGATCTTGAATCAGCGCGTCACGTTCCTTGTGCACTGCTACCCAGATCTCATGCATAGAGCCTCCTCGGCTGGCTCCACGGGTGGCGAGTCATTCAAACGACACTACTGGGTCGGCCTCGATCGGACGGTTTCCCAAACCGGGCCTCCAACACGCCAGAGCGAAGGCAGCTGCCAGCGGCAAGACGGTCACGAAAAGTGCCCGCTTTTTGATCCTTCGGCGGGGACCGGTGTTCTCAGCTTGTGAGCCAGGCGAAGGCTCGGTCTTCGAGTTTCGGGTTGCGTGCGGCCGAGAGGTGGTCGAGTCCTTCGTGGACGGTAATGGTGATGTTTGCGGCGGCCGCAGGGTTCACGGCAGCGAGGACCTCCTTAAATCGGGCCGCCCCCGTCGGCGGAACATGGGTATCGTCGCCACCAAGTTCAAAGGCTATTGCTGGCGCATGGCGGTACACAATCGGATTGGTAAATGGGTTCAACCGCGTGTAGAGCCATTCGCCGTAAGGCGACGGGCTACCTTGGTCAATCAATTCTTCGGGCTGGCCAACTTGCGTCATGCCGGGCCGGGTCCAGTCTGGGGTGGCGGCGATAGCGGCAACCCGCTTAACGCGTGGGTCGACACAGGCCAGCGCGACTGAGATATCGCCGCCCATGGACACCCCGCCGGCGACCACATCGCTGCTCAGGTTGTGTGTGTCGATTGCCCAATCGGCGATTCGGAGGGCGTCGAGCGTGGTCTGCCCGAGGATGGGCCACATGTGCCTGCGGAACTCACCGAACACTCGCGCCATCAAGTCGGGGGTGGCTTCGGTCGATCGTTCGCCGTGCTGCCACGGGTCCAGGCTCATAGCGAGGTAGCCCGCGTCGGACAGGCGGCGCAAGAACGGTGCGGCAATTTCTTTGGTTCCGCCGAGGAACGGAAGCCAGAGCGCGAGGCGACCGAGCGCCACGGCGGATTTGGGCGTAGACCAAAGGACAGGGATACCGTCCACGATGGACGAATGCAGGTCGGAATCGGGCTTGATTGATTGCGGGGACGTCATGTGATCAGGATATTGAGCGGGTCTGACACGAATTCAGGTCCGTTTCGCTAGCGGAACCCTGACCGGACACCCCACAGCAGATGGACCGTCCTTAGTGCGTTGTCCGCCCGGCTGCACCACTTCTACGATCCCTGGCCCGTTGACGCACCCATGCGGAAATGGCAGCGGTGCTTCGACCTGCTGGAGCCTGGCGGCCGTCTTCTGAGCGACGTCATCGGTGCACTGCCTCTGTCGGTGGCGGGATTGCTGCCACGTGACACCACTCGCGTGCGGCCGAGAGTTCAGGCGATCAGCCGGACGCCCCGCCCTCATCCAGCCGCGGTGAGGGACCCAAGCGGTGGATGAACATGCTGACCAGTTGCCAAGCCGTGGCATCCTCGGGCGAGACGCTCACGTATCCGAGGCAGCACCCCTGGCTCACTGAGTTCGGCCCGTCAGGAGGTGCGGCTGGTGAACCGCAGGTAGTAACCATCGGGATCGGTGACCCGGAAGTCGGTCATGCCCCAGTCCCGCTTCTGGAGGTCCTCGGTGGGATCGATGCCCTGCTCGACGATCCGGTCCCGTGTGGCGCGCACGTCGTCAACCTCGATGACGATCTCGGTCATCGCCGGGTAGGCGCGACGCGCAGGATCGACCGGGTCTGCCTCGCAAACGCCGATCCGAACTGCGCCCATGCGAATGCTCGCATACCGCGGCGGCCCGTCGTTCCGACTGGCGACCTGGAAGCCGAGGCGCTCGTAGAACGACGTCGTGACTTCCACGTCTGCGGGAAAGATCTCAATTCGCAAGGATGCATCCATTGCACGATCCTGCCATCTGGCAGACACTGCGCCGATCGCGCCGTCGCCACGGTGCGATGCAGCGGGTGCACGTCCAACAACTGTCGTTCGCGCATCGAGCCGGCACCCAACGCTTCGCGATGGGCTCGTCGGCCGGCGCCGATTACACATCAATTACACATATAGAGGAACCAGGACGAAGGAGCCATAGGCCGAACTTCAAGACCTTGCCCTAACCGACGTCACAGTGCAGTGGCACGGCAACTGGGAAGGAGCCGGTGGCACGGGCGCGAAATGCGGCTACATGAGAGTGAGCCCCGATTAGGGAACCGCTTACGGCGACCATTGAGCTCTCGGGGCAGGATCCTGGGGCGATCCCGCGAGGGGATGGCTGACCGGTCACCGATCGCCTGCGGGACGGTCCCGGCGAACTACCCATGGCCCGGCGTGCTGCTCCGATGATCGTCACTGGCTTGCGTGCCGCGTGGTGATCACGTTGGCGCTCTCGGCCGCCAACCGTTCGACTACCGGGCAGCCCGGACCGATCGCCCCCTATGGAATCCTCATGACAGTTTCTTGAGCATCCGTACCGAGGTAGTTTCGTAGGCGAGCGACTCGTAAAGCGCACGACCCGCCGCATTAAACCCGAATACATTCAGGCCCAGCGTCGACCCGCCCTGTTCACGTACCCGATCCTCGGCCAGAAGCATGGCTTTGCGGCCGAACCCCTTCCCCCGCTGGTGCGCGTCCATGGCGATGTCCCAGACCCACCACGCGGAGATCTGTCCTGTGGCGTGCGGCCCGATCCATAAATAGCCGACGGGTTTGCCATCGGCGACTACGTCGTAGACCAGGTGATTGTCCTCAGGTGTCCCCTCGGGAAAGTAACAAGCAAAGGTCCGCTCCACACTGGCACTTGCCTGCTCAACTGACTCCCCCGCGCGAACTAGATCATCAAGATATTCGGACTTGCTTGATGCAATCCATGACTGCAAGCGCGCAGTCTCCATGGGCATAATGGTTGTAGACACAGGCCCCATCCTCCCACTCGGCCGCACGCTGTACCGCTCGCTCACGATGGAACCAGTCTGGCCGGGCTGTCGAGCAGGGGCTGATGGCCCCTGGGTGGGCGCGTTCGAACAGTCGTCGGCCTCGTCTCAGACTGTGCCGCGATCACCGCGCTGCACTCCTCGCAAAGCGGCCATGCCTGGACTCACGAACGGTCCCCAGCCCTGAATCGAAGGCTATTCTTGCGCGTCGCAGTAGCGGATCCTTCAGCGGACACAGCCGCTCAGTCTTGTCGAAACAGGGTCCCTTGGTGGTGGAGCAGTCGCCATGTCCGTCCGGAACGTCGCCACAGGGAGCTACGTCGTGCTGCACGACCTTCCGGATCCGAGACGTAGGTCAACAGGATCAGGCATGGCCCGATCGCCATCCCGGTGAAATCGACGGCGGGGATGAGTTCGTCGGGACCATCAAACTGTTCACTCAGCGCTGCGACCATCTCGACGCGGGTCCACAGGCGCCCAGAGGCGCCGATCTCACGGGAGTCCGGGTCGAGCAGCGCATCAACGTGAGCCCGCGACTTACGGACCTCGGGAGTCAGCAGCGCAAGCTCCAGTCCGATGACTTGCTCCAACCCATCGACGTCCACGAACACATCTTCTCGGATGCCACGCGCGGGGTCGGTCGAGACCGGAAGTGCACAAAGGGATCGGGATGCGTGAGCGACCTGGTCGAGCGCGCTTCTACAGTTGCGCGCGGCCAAGCAATTCGCGCAACTCGTCGGCAGCTCCTTTGTCGCCGACGACGTTGACGGGGTGGTCCTTGTCGGATCGTCCCCAGGTCCAGGCCCAGAGGGCGGCAGGAGCGCCCGTGACAGTGACGTCGGCGCCTGCTGGGTCGCCTCCGAACTCCACGAGGGTCATCAGAGGCCGAACGGTCCAGTCGACGACTTTGGTACCGAGACCCGCGCTGGCCACCAGCCGCACTGCGCGCCCAGAGCCTCCGACCTGGCTGCCCAGTCGAGTGCCGAGCCACAGCTCGAGTGCCTCGGCGACGCCATCAGTAGCCAGCTGCGGATTGACACTCCAAGGCGCATCAACCGCCTGACAGGCATCCACTCGGTGCATTGCTGTCTCGTGCGCCATCCGGCGTATCCAGAAGCCGACGGTCCTGTCAGTCGCCGACCAGGTCGAGCATTGCTGCGCCGGATGCCGGCGGGTGAGGGTTTCCAACAGGTCGGCACCGCCTCGCCTGGCCCACGCGGCGAGGTTATCCCCGGCTTCCGGCGCGGTCGCCCAAGTCGTAGGTCGTCGCCCCTCACGCACCCACTGGCTGGCCACCCGGTGGACGCTGCCTACGTGACGCACCAGTTCCCCTAGGACCATCCCCTCACACGCCGGGACGGGCTTGCGTGATGAATCAGGCAGGGTTGCGTCAGCCAGCTGACCAAACTGTTCAATCTCGGTCCGCAGTTGTACCAGAAGCGCGGGGGTGTTCACGTGTTCAGTCTGCCGTCTCCCGGCGGTCCTACCTGAAGCCGGCGCTTGCGGGCAGGCGCTCCGTGCTTCGTTGGGGCGCCGATCCGCCCGCGGAACGGATCCTTCCGGTCTCGTCTTCTTCGTGGCATGATCGTGGCATGACTCGCATACGCTTGAGCACCACGGTCGACGCCGAACTCCTCGAGGGGGCCCGCAAAGTGTCCGGGACCACAGACTCAGCGCTCGTGGACGAAGCCCTCGCCGCCTTCCTGGCTCGCCACCGCTCCGTCGAAGTGGACGCAAGCTACGCCGCCTATGACGAGCACCCGCTCGACGAACCAGACGAATGGGGAGACCTGGACTCGTTCCGACGGGCGGTTGCCGCCTCGTGACCGCCGTCCCCGCTCGTGGGGAAGTCTGGTGGTGTGAGGTGGCCGAGATCGGCCGTCGGCCCGTCGTCGTCCTGTCCCGTGACGCCGTCATCTCGCGGCATCGCCGCGCGCTAGTAGCCCCCTGCACGACGACCGTCCGAGGGCTCGCCAGCGAAGTCGTCCTCGAACCCGGTGACGACCCGGTGCCACTTCGCTCGGCCGTTAACCTCGATTCGATCGAAAGCGTCTCGGTCGCGATCCTCGTCGAACGTCTGGGGCGGGTGGCAGAGACACGCATGCGCGAGATCTGTGCCGCCCTCGCAGTCGCGGTCGACTGTTCCGGCTGAGCTTCTATCGTGTGCCGCTGGGCAACGCTGGGCGGAATCGCTGCCCGATAGCCGACCGGCTACCGGAACGCTCTGGCTCAACCCGCATCGCCGATGAAATTGCCCTGATCATCGGTCCTGCTGATTCCAGTAAGACCTGCCCGCTTTAATGCCCGGTGAACGGCTTGACCGGACGGGACCGGGACCGACCCCGATTGCGCGAAGCGCTCGCCGCCTGTCGCTGCGACGACACCCTCGTCGTCACCAAGCTCGACCGCCTGGCCCGGTGCCGCCCGAACACGGTCGAAGAACTTTACAGATTAGGGCTGACGACAGCACCCTGACCAGCACCCCAAATACGTCCAAAATACTTCTCCACATCGTCGGAAAACTCTTGCAATTCCGGTTATTTCGGGGACTGTGGATTTAACGGTGTTTCTGGCCTGACGCGCCGGACGGATTGTTTGGCGGGAAAGGTGCCGTGATGGCCGCGACACTGAACGATGTGGATTCGAACACTGAGAAGAAGTCTGAACCCTCTGCTGAGGAGATCGCTGCCAGGGAACTTGTCCGATTGGCCAATGAGCAGGGTCTGTCTTTGACGGGCCCGGACGGGCT
>JACMOZ010000323.1 GCA_014377785.1 Aeromicrobium sp. | reverse complement strand
GGCGACTTCGAGCGAATGGGTCAACCGGTTGCGGACGAAGTCATCGGTGCCCGCACCCAAGACCTGGGTCTTGGCCGAGAGTCGGCGCAACGCGGCCGAGTGCACGACCCGGGCACGGTCACGTTCGAAAGGAGTGCGGCCGGCACGTTTGTTGGGTTCGTCGACGAAGCGGGCGCGCGCCTCATCACCATAGGGACTGTCCATCGCGAGCAGGCTATCGCAGCGCGCCTCCATATCAAGTGGCGGTGAGTTAGGCACCACCTGATGGCGGGCCGTGGTGCGTAAGCAACCGCCCACCGACCACCGTGGTGCGTAAGTCACCGCCCACGGGTCGGTGGGATTACCAGCGACCCTTTCGGGGCTTGGGCTGACACAGCGGGCACGAATACGCCGACCGGTTCATGAACGCATCACGTCGGATCGGCGTGCCGCAACGCCCACAGGGCAGCCCTTCCTGGCCGTAAGCGTTGAGTGAACGGTCGAAATAGCCGCTCTCGCCATTGACATTGACATACAGCGCATCGAAGGACGTGCCGCCTTGGGCCAGCGCCTCGCTCATGACATCGACGACATTGGCGAGCAAGGTCGTCACCTCGGCAGCACGCAAGTTTTTGGTGTCACGTGCGTAATGAAGTTTGGACCGCCACAACGATTCATCGGCATAAATGTTGCCGACACCGGAGATCAGCCCCTGATCGAGGATCGCGCGCTTGACGCCAGTCTGGCGCTTCTTGAGCCGGCGGCGGAATTCATCGGCATCGAAGTCGGGATCGAGCGGATCACGCGCGATATGGGCGATCTCTGCGGGCAAGACCGCTCCCCCGTGACTGACCAGCATGCCACCGAAGATCCGCTGATCGACAAAACGCAATTGCATACCGTCATCGAGGTCCAGAGTGATCTTTAGGTGTTTTTGCGCCGGCATCGCGGGTTTCTGAATGAGCATCTGGCCACTCATTCCCAAATGGCACAACACCGCGTCGTCATCGGGCTGCATCCAGAGATATTTGCCGCGCCGGACAGCTCCGGTCACCGCACGCCCCGTGAGGCTGTCGGCAAAATCGGCCGGACCGGCAAGATGCCGACGCACTGAGCGCACATCGTGAACCGTTGCCTGGGTTATGCGGCGACCGACGACATGATCGGCCAGACCACGCCGGACGACTTCGACCTCGGGCAGTTCAGGCATTTGTGGGGTCAGGCACCGCTGACGTCAGCCTCGATGGCCAGCCACGCGATCTCGGCCACTTGTTGTTCAGCTTCCTTCTTGGAATGACCGCTGCCGCCGTCGAATGTCGTGGTGCCGACGACGACCGAAGCGGTAAACCGTTTGTCGTGATCGGGACCGGTGCCATCGAGGACGTAGGTTGGCACGCCAAGAGCGTTGTTGGCGGCAATCTCCTGCAGCGAGGTCTTCCAGTCGAGGCCGGCACCGAGTTCGGCGGCCGCCGCCATGACCGGATCGAAAACACGGTGAATGACTTCGGCAGCGCGTTCGATGCCGAACTGGACATAGACCGCGCCGAGTACGGCTTCGACCGTGTCGGAAAGGATGGAGGACTTTTCGCGGCCGCCGGTGGTTTCCTCACCGCGGCCGAGCAAGAGGTGCTCGCCGAGCCCGAGCGTGCGGGCGACGACGGCCAGCGCCTTGGCGCTCACGACGGCAGCACGAAGCTTCGCGAGTTGCCCTTCGGGCAGGTCCGGATGATTCGTGAAAAGGGCGGCAGTGACAACAAGCCCCAATACCGAGTCGCCGAGAAACTCGAGCCGCTCGTTATTGGGGACCTGTCCGTTTTCGTATGCGTAGGACCGGTGGGTCAGCGCATGCCTGAGCAGATCGGCGTCGAGGTCGGGGACCCCGAGGACTTGCCGAAGCGAATCCACGGCCCTAGTAATTCACAGAACTCAAGTGACCTGGCGGCGTTCGCCGCGGGCGCCATACTGACCACACTTGGGGCATGCACGGTGCGAAACGTTTTTGGAATCGCACGAGGGGTTGGCGCATTCGACAAGCACGTGAGCAGTGGCCTTCCACTGCGAACGGCGGTGACGAGTGTTGCTGCGCGACATCTTCCGCTTCGGGACTGCCACGATTACTCCTTGCTTGTGCCGGACGCGATGTCCGGCTCTGGTCGGTCTGTCTGATCGGCCGTCAGGCCGGTCACCTGGTTCAGCGCGGCCCACCGGGGGTCGATCACTTCGCCATGTGTGTGATCGGGATCGTCCACGAGGCGCACTCCGCATTCGGAGCACAATCCCGGACATTCCGAATCACACAGCGGGTTGAGCGGAAGTGCAAGCACCACCGCGTCCCGCAGGACTGGTTCGAGGTCGAGCAAGTCGTCCTCGAGTTGGAATTCCTCTTCAGTTGCGTCTTCGTAGAGGTACAACTCCTGGAGGTGAATGACGTCTTCGCTGTCAATCGCCCTCAGGCATCGCACACACTCACCCGCCAAGCGGACCGAAGCGGTGCCTGTTGCCAGCACACCTTCCATGACGGCCTCGAGCCGGAGCTCGATGGCCATGTCACTTCCTTCGGGCACTCCGAAGATGTCAATGCCCAGATCTGCCGGCGCCTCGACCGTGCGGTTAATCGTAAGTTCGTTGCCCGGACGACGACCCAATTCATAGGTATCGAACACGAGCGGTCCCGAAAGCAAGATTCCACACCAATCGAAGTACACAACAGATCATTGTTCAAAATAAACATGGTACAAATGAACGGCCTGCAAGCAGGCCAAACGCAATCTTAGCCTGTGTATGCCGTCCGGAGCCAATCGCCCGGCACCCTCGGCGGCTGTCCTACTGGGAGAGTCGTTCCTTGAGCCGGTCCAGGACCAACGGCGGCACCAGCTTTGACACATCTCCGCCGTGTTTGGCGACTTCTTTGACGAGGCTGGAGGCCAGGAAACAGTATTCGGGACTCGTCGGGATGAAGAGCGTGTCCACCGGCACTGAAGAAACGCCGGCGGTGAGGCTGCCATTCATCTGGGCCATCTGGAGTTCGTAATCGAAGTCCGAAACGGCGCGAAGACCCTTGACGATGGCCGCAATGCCGCGATCGGTACAGAAATCGACGAGCAGCCCCTTGAACGAGTCGACCGACACGTTGTCAAAGCGCGCGGTGACCTCGGAGAGCATGTCCATGCGTTCCTCGATCGTGAACAGCCCACGCTTGGACTCATTGACCAACACGGCGACAGTGACTTCATCGAAGAGGTTCGAAGCTCTTTCGATGATGTCGATGTGGCCATTGGTCACCGGATCGAAAGATCCCGGGCAGACGACTTTAGTCATGTCAGTGACCGTACCAAAGGATTGTGTCTCCATACTTCTTGTCCCGCAGACCGGTCAGCGGCTCGGGCCACGTGAACGCATCGCGCCGGGATCGCTCCACCACGACGACACCGTCCCCGGCAAGCCACGCCGGTCCGCCGATTGCCTGCAGCAACTGCGCAAGGCTTTCGTGCTCGTAGGCATAGGGCGGGTCGAGGAAGATCACGTCGTAGGAAGCCTTCGGCTTAGTCCGTACGAATCGTTCTACCGTTGTCGTCATAACGTGGGCGACGATGCATTTGAGTTCGGCGATATTGCCGTTGATGACGTGGGCTGCCCCGCGGTCACTCTCGACCAGGTCGACGTGCGCCGCGCCGCGTGAGGCGGCCTCGAGACCGATCGCGCCCGAACCGGCGAACAAGTCGAGAAATCTGAGGCCGTCCAGAGTGCCGAACTCAGATTGCAGCGATGAGAACAGGGCCTCGCGGACCCGCTCGGTGGTGGGTCTCGTCTCGTCACCCGGTGGCGCCTGCAACCGGCGGCCGCCATAAGCGCCGGAGATAATCCGCGTCATGTCCGCTCCAGGTAATCGCTCTGATCGGTCGACTCGAGCGCACGAACGGCACTGGCGAGCACCGGATGGCCGGTGAGTTGGGGGTCGGCGGCGACGATGGCGTCCGCGTCTTCGCGCGCCTCAAGGATGACGCTTTCGTGTTTGACGGCGGAAAGGAGTCGCAGACTGCTGCGGACGCCTGACTGCCGTGCACCGAGGACATCGCCTTCGCGGCGGAACTCGACGTCGAGTTTGGACAATTCAAAACCGTCTGTCGTCGAGGCCACGGCATCGAGGCGTTCGCGGGTTGGCGAACCGTCTTCGCTCGTCGTGACGAGTAGGCACAGACCCGGTTCGCTGCCTCGGCCGATGCGTCCGCGCAGTTGGTGAAGTTGGGACATACCGAAGCGATCGGCATCCATGACGACCATGACCGAGGCATTGGGTACGTCGACGCCGACTTCAACGACTGTCGTGGCCACCAGCACATCGAGTTCGTGGTTGCCGAAAGCGGTCATGGTGGCGTCTTTGTCGTCGCCGCTCATACGACCATGCAACATGCCGAGACGAAGATCACTCAGTGGTCCGTCGGCAAGTTCGGCGTAGACGTCGAGGAGCGATCGGGTCTCTTTTTCTTCCGTTTCGATAGTGTCGCCGATGCGGGACACCACAACATAGGCCTGCCGGCCCTTGCCGACCTCTTCACGCACGCGTTGCCACGCCCGCTCGAGCCAGGCGGGCTTCTCGGCGACGGGCACGACGCTGGTCTGGATGGGCAGGCGCCCGGCCGGGAGTTCGCGCAGCGTCGACGTCTCAAGATCGCCGAAAACGGTCATCGCGACGGTGCGCGGTATAGGCGTCGCGGTCATGACCAGGACGTGCGGTTTGGTGGCGGACTTGTCGGCGAGGGCGGCCCGCTGTTCGACGCCGAAACGGTGTTGTTCGTCGACGACGACAAGACCCAGATCGGCGAACTGGACGTGGGCCTGGAGGAGCGCATGGGTGCCTACGACGATCCCGGCTTCGCCCGAGGCCGCGTCCAGCAGGGACTCCTTGCGGGCCTTGGCGCCCAGAGAACCGGTGAGGAGTCGCACCCGCGTGGCCCCTTCGGCGCCGCCCAGCATGCCGGCTTTGGCAAGGTCGCCGAGCATTGTTGTGATGGCTCGATAGTGCTGAGAGGCCAGCACTTCGGTCGGTGCGAGCATCGCCGCCTGTCCACCCGCGTCGACGGTTTGCAACATGGCCAGCAGCGCGACGACGGTCTTGCCCGAGCCGACCTCGCCCTGAAGCAGCCGGTGCATCGGATGGGAGCCGGACAAGTCGTGGGTCAGTTCGGCAATGACGTCGCGCTGGCCGGCGGTCAGTTCGAACGGCAAGCGCCTCTCGAACCGCTCGCGCAGTCCGCCCGGCTTTTCGGGTCGTGCGGTCGCTGTTTCGGCTTCAACCGCAATGCGCCTCATCGCGAACACCGTCTGGATGACGAACGCCTCTTCGAAACGGAATCGGGCGCGGGCACGCTCATAGTCCTGGCGATTGCGGGGCCGATGAATCGCCTCAAGACTCCCTCGCATGTCGAAATAGCCGTGCTTCTTGCGGACGCTGTCCGGCAACGGATCGTCAAGGTCGGTCAGCGCATCGAGACACAGGCCCACGCAATCCTCGATACGCCAGGACGGCAACGCCGAGGTCGAGCGATACAGCGGTATGACTCCGCGGCCCAGACGGGTGTTCTCGGTAGGGTCCTCCGACTCGTTGATCGCCTCGAAGTCGGGATGTGTGAGCTGGAATTCGTTGCGAAAAACAGTCACTTGACCGGCGAAAAGACCCAGTGTCCCTTGCTCCATGGTCTTGAGCCGCCAGGCCTGCTGGAAGAAAGTGAGTTTGAGCTCTCCGGTGCCATCGGTGACGACCACTTCAGTGCGGGTACGCCGGCCGCCCGGGCCGAAACTGTAGTTTTTTGCACCCTTGACCCGCGCCATGATCGTCACGTGTTGGCCCGGCACGAGTTTGGACAGATCGGTCAGGGCGCCGAGTTCGGCATAACGGCGCGGATAGTGCCTCATCAGGTCTTCGACCCGTTCCATACCGAAGGCCTTGGTCAGTGCCTTGGAGGTCTTGTCGCCGAGGATATTGACGATTTTAGTCGTGAACGTGACGGTCATCGGTCTACTCGACTGCGATGAACAGCGGATAGTTTTCCTGACCGCCGGCATAGACAACGGTGTCGATGTCGGGGCGGGTCTGCTGGAGGTGGGCGGTCAGGAGATCGGCCAGTCCCGACTCCGCACCGTGTCCGACCACGAGAGTCACCATTTCGGCACCGGGTGAAACGATCCGGTCGATGACCTCGATCGCGACATCGGCAACGACCTGACCGATATAGGCGAAATCGCCGGCCACCACGCCGAGGAAGTCGCCCCGCTCACACGGTCCGACCATCGTCATACCGGGTTCTGATGCGACCGTGATCGCCCCATGTTGGGTATGCGCGGCCGCACTCGACATGGCAACGACGTCGTCGTCGAAGGATTTGCCGGCATCGTGGACAGCCAGCGCTGCGAGCCCCTGCACTTGCGCAGTGGTCGGTATGACGGCGATGCGCATCCCGTCCGAACGGGCTTGTTTCGCGGCCGCCTCGAACAGACCGACATAGCGCGAATTGTTGGGCAGCACTATAACTTCGGCGGAGTGTGTCTCTTTCAATGCCGTGATCATCGTGGCCACCGCGATCGGGTCGGCGCGGGTGAACTCGAGAGTGCGGGCGCCGGCTTCTTGACACAACGCAGTAAGTCCGTCGCCCGTCGTCGCTGCGAAGACGATGCGGCCGGTATGTGCAGGGGCCTTGGCCCCGATTTGACCAACGCTGATCTGATCGATGAAGTGAGTGACAGCGATGCGATAAGGCCGGCCGGCTTCAATGCCGGCTTCGACGGCAGCGCCCACGTCGTCGACATGGACGTGGACATTCCACAGCCCTTCACTGCCGACGACGACGAGAGAGTCGCCCAAAGCGCCGAGGGTCGCCCGCAACGGTGGAATTGCCTCGACCTTGGCGTCGAGGAGATACATCACTTCGTAGGACGGACCGCCCGCCACCAGATCTGCGTCGACAATCGGCACCGGCAACGGCTGCGGCGCACTGAAATAGTCGCCGGGGAACCGACCGGTCAACGCATGTTCGGTGGTGTTGAGCACCACGACGAGGGCCCTGCCCCCTGCATCGACGACGCCGGCGCGGGCGAGCCGCTCCATCTGTTCGGGCGTATGGGCCAGGGCCACCCGGGCTGCAGCGGCGGCGGCGGCAAACGTTTCACGGGCGTCCTTGCCGTCACCGGCGGCTTGCGCGGCTCCGACGGCGGCAGCCTTGGCGACGGAGAGAATCGTGCCCTCGACCGGTTCGCCGACCGCCGCATACGCTGCTTCGGTCGCCAGGGCGAAGGCACGCGCGACGTCGGCCGAATCCACCGGGCGGTTGGTGGGGAATTCGTGAAAAGAGGCCCTGACAAGTTGGGACAAGATCACCCCGGAGTTGCCTTTGGCGCCCATGAGCAAGCCGTCGCCATACGTTTTGATCATCTCGGGGAAGCCCGCCTCGTCGCCGAGTGCGCTGAGGGCTTCGGCGCCGGCGACGAAGGTGAGATAGGCGTTGGTGCCGGTGTCGCTGTCCGGGACGGGGAAAATATTGAGCGCATCGATCTCGGCCCGGGTGATGCCCAGTGCCTGGACACACAAACGGGACCACTGGGCGAATGCCGCCGGGGTCATCGTCACGCTCATGGGGTGAGAGTATCTGCTGAGTACGACCGAGGTTCGGGGATGCCGATCCGATTCGCTTCGGCGTCGCCTCATCGGATACTCTTGGACGGTTGCCCGTTTGGGTGGCGGCATGTCCTTGACGGACATATTGACTTGATTCTCAACATTCCGGGAGTGATCGCTGTGGCAGCGGTATGCGATGTATGCGGCAAGGGACCAGGCTTCGGCCACAACGTCTCCCACTCGCACCGACGCACGAAGCGTCGTTTTGATCCCAACATTCAGCGCGTTCGCGCTGTCATTAAGGGAACCCCTCAGCGTGTGAACGTTTGCACCTCTTGCCTCAAGGCAGGCAAGGTCAGCCGCTGAACGGCGGGCGTGATCGCGGTTCGCTCAGCGAACCCGAGAAACACCAACGCTCACCGATCCATGCCTTCACCTCAGCCGACGCGCTGGGTGACCTGGACGCCGTTGGCGTCGCCGAACTGATCAAGTCCGGCGAGGTCAGTGCGAGGGAAGTCACTGAGGCAGCGATTGCGCGAGCCGACAACGTCAATCCGCACCTCAACGGCATTCAGCTTGCCACGTTCGAACAGGCTCTCAAAGACTCCGATCGGCCTTCCGACGGCGCGTTCTCTGGCGTTCCAACGTTCGTCAAGGACAACACCGATTTGGTCGGACTGCCGAGCAATCAGGGTTCGCTGGCCGTGAACGCGCGCCCGGCAAAACGCCATTCCGATTTCGCCCGGCAACTCCTTGCTCAGGGCTTCACGGTCCTCGGCAAATCAACGATGCCCGAATTCGGTTTCAACGCGACAACCGAATACATGGATTTGCCTCCGACGCGCAATCCGTGGAACACCGACTACTCGTGCGGCGCCTCCTCGGGCGGCTCGGCCACACTCGTGGCGGCAGGTGTCGTTCCGGTTGCGCACGCCAACGACGGCGGCGGTTCGATCCGCATTCCTGCTGCTGCGTGCGGGCTCGTCGGCCTCAAAGTCACCCGCGGGAGAGTCGTCGATGCCGCCGAAGCCAAAACCATGCCGGTCAACATCATTTCCAACGGGATCGTGTCCCGATCTGTCCGTGACACGGCCCATTTTGTCGCCGCGGCCGAGAACTACTTCCACAATCGGTTGTTCGACAAGGTCGGCCTCGTCGAGGGGCCGTCGCACAAGCGCCTGCGCATCGGCCTGATCCTCGACTCGGTGACGGGGCAACCCACCGACGATGACACCCGCGCTGCCGTCCAGGACACGGCTTTGCTTCTCGAGGAGCTCGGCCACACCGTCGTCGAGGCGCCGTTGCCTATCACTTCGGCCTACATCGACGACTTCACGCACTACTGGGGACTGCTGGCATTCGCAACACGCAATTTCGGCAAAAAGGTCATCGGCCCCGACTTCGACAAGTCCAGGACCGACGGCCTGACCAACGGTCTTGCCAAGCAGTTCCTTCGCCACATTCTTCGCACGCCAATGGCGATCCGCAACCTCAAGCGCAGCGAACAGGCATACCACGATTCCTTCAGGGACTTCGACCTCATGCTCTCGCCCACTCTCGGCTCCACGACGCCTAAACTCGGCTGCCTGTCCCCCGACGTCCCTTTCGACGTCCTGCTCGAGCGGCTCATCAACTATGTGGCGTTCACACCCCTCAACAACACTTCGGGAGGGCCGGCGATCTCGCTGCCGCTCGGGACGTCAAGTCTGGATATGCCGATCGGCGTGCACGTGTCGGTCGATCACGGTGGCGAACGTGCCCTACTCGAGTTGGCGTTCGAACTCGAAGCCGCAAAGCCTTTTGCGCGGATTCAGGGCTAATGTCCGAAACCGACGCGCCGCTCAAACTTCGGGCCTTGCGCACGAGCGACGAGCAGGCCTTTTCGCAGGCACATCAGGCGTTGGCCGCCGAAGGCTTCGAATTCGGCCTCCATTATCAACCCGGCATGCCCTGGCACGACTATCTTCGCACCGTTTCCGATCAGGCTCTCGGCCTCAACCTGCCCCAAGAGTGGGTCCGCAACACCTGCCTCCTCGCCGACGTCGACGGGACGCTCGTCGGGCGGACATCCATACGCCATGAGCTCAACGACTTCCTTCTAAACTATGGCGGCCACATCGGCTATGCCGTCGTGCCCGATCAGCGGCGACGTGGTTATGCCACCGCGATCCTGCGGCAAAGCATCGATGTCGCGCACGCGCTCGGCATCGACCGTGTGCTCGTAACCTGCGACGACAGCAATATCGGCTCGGTCAAGACCATCGAAGCGTGTGGCGGCCAACTCGAAAATGTGGTTGCTCTGCCGCCGGCCAACACCCCGCGCCGCCGTTACTGGATCGGCTGACCACATCCGTCTTACGTCATAGCAATTGCGGTCCCTGACCCACGATTCTTATGACGTTGTGGCGATTCACTGGGCTAGCGGAAGTGTTCGTGACCCTGGGCGCCTTCGTACGGAACGCCGTCGACCGTGACCCCTGTGCCGTCGGTGACGACGCCGATGCGAGTCCATTCCTTGGGCAAGACCGTCTGGGCGCTGAACGTGGCGACTAACGCATAGTCATCGCCGCCGGTCAGGACAAACGTGAGGGGGTCGACGCCGAGTGCCTCCCCCACCGTCGCAACGGGTTCGGCGATCTCGAAGCAACTCGATTCGAAGTCGATCGCGACACCACTGGCCACAGCAATATGTCCCGCATCGGCAAGAAGACCGTCACTGACATCGGTCATCGATGTGGCACCGATGCCCGCAGCCTGGGGCCCCGCGGCATACGGCGGATGCGGCACGCGATGAGCGTCGACCGCAAGTTTGGGCGAACGGAAACCGCGACTCAACGCGGCAAAACCCGCACCGGCCCAGCCCAGTCGCCCCGCGAAGGCGACAATATCTCCCGGTGCCGCACCCGAACGTCGAACTGGACGGTGGGCCTCGCCCATGGCGGTCACGGCGATCACGATTTTGTCCGACGCCGTGACATCGCCGCCGACGATCCGGGCACCGATGTGATCGCATTCAAAGACAAATCCCTTGATCATCTCGATGACCCAGTCGGCCGCCAGGTCCCCTGGCGCAGCGAATCCCACCGTCAGCGCGTTGGCCACGCCCCCCATTGCGGAAATGTCAGAGAGATTGCACGCCGCGGCTTTCTGCCCGATCTCAGCGGCGCTCGACCAGTCGCGACGAAAATGCCGGCCTTCGATCAGCACGTCGGTGGAGACGAGATAGGACCCGCCTTTGGTCGACACCTGCGCCGCATCGTCGCCGGGACCGATGAGGACATGCTGCCCGGTGCCGACCTGCTTGACCACTTCGTCGATGAGCTTGAATTCGCCGAGGTCAGCGACGGTGCGTTGCGGATCCATAACGGCATTCTTGCTTAGTCGGGTTCGATCCCGGCCGAACGGGCCCAGCGGGTCGCCCATCCTGTAGCGTGACGTAGTCCGATAAGTCCACACACGGGGAGACATCACATGGTCGTGCAGGCATACATCCTGATCCAGACTGAAGTAGGCAAGGCTGCCGACGTTGCCAGGGCCGTTGCTGAACTCAAGGGCGTGACCCTCGCCGAGGATGTGACTGGACCCTATGACGTGATCGTGCGGGCCGAAGGCGCCAACGTCGACGAACTCGGTCAAATGGTCGTCTCCAAGGTGCAAGCCGTTCCCGGCATCACCCGCACGCTGACCTGCCCCGTCGTGCGTTTTTAAAGAGGTACGGCCTCAATGGGCGCGTCCTGACATGGGCAAGCTTCTCGCAATGTTTGTCCCACTTCTGCTGCTGGCGAGCGGTTGCTCCTACGGCGTTTCGGTCGACACCTATCCGACGACGCCAGACACGTCTAAAAATTGTGACGCGCTGTATGCCGATCTTCCCAACAAGGTGGCCGATCAATCTCGCCGGGACGTGAAATCGACCATCGCGGCCGCTTGGGGTAATCCCGAAATTATCCTGCGCTGCGCGGTCGAAAAGCCCGCTGCGCTGACGCGGTCGTCCCGTTGTGACGATGTCGATGGCGTCGGCTGGTTCACCGAAGACACCGCCGACGGCTTGCTGTTCACGACGATCGGCCGGCAATACTTCATCAGCGTGGAAGTCCCCAAGGACTATGACCCGTCCGCCAACGCCCTCGTCGACCTCGCCAAAGCCGTCGCCAAGCACAACCCCGACGTTAAGCCCTGTGTCTAAGGGCGCGAACCGCTGAGTCGGTGTCGCGCTAGCGGAGGCCGGTGTCGCGGTTGAGCGCCAATTGGATGAGCCGCTCGACGAGTTCGGCATACGGTACGCCGGAGGCTTCCCACAACAACGGGAACATCGAAAACGGTGTGAAGCCGGGCATCGTATTGATCTCATTGATGACCAAACCGTCATCGGCGTCGAAGAAATCGACCCGAGCGAGCCCTTCACCGCCGATCGCGTCGAAAGCCTGGACCGCGTAGGTCCTGATGCGTTCGCTGAGCGTTTCGGAGATGTCGGCCGGGACGACGTTGAGACTCGTGCCGTCGAGGTATTTGGACTCGAAGTCATAAAACTCGTGTTCAGATGCCGGCGCGACCTTGATCTCGCCGACAACACTCGCGATCGGAGTGCCGTCGGGCTGTTGCATGACGCCACATTCGAGTTCGCGCTTGCCATGCGCGGCGGCCTCGACGATGACCTTGGGGTCGAATTTTGTCGCGGTGCGGATCGCCATGTCCAGGTTGTCGACATGTTCGACCATCGTGACGCCCGAACTTGAACCTGCCCGAGCCGGCTTGACGAATACGGGCAGCCGCAACGCCTTGATGCGGGCCCCGACCTTGGTGCGGTCGCGATCCCATTGACCGGGCAGGATCGTCACATAGGGAAGCTGGGGCAACCCGGCGGCTGAAAACACAGTCTTGGTGAACGGTTTGTCCATACCGACCGAACTTGCGAGGACGCCGGCGCCGACGTAGCGCACATCGGCCATCTCGAACAGGCCCTGGATCGTGCCGTCCTCGCCCCACGGTCCGTGGAGCAGCGGGAACACGACGTCGAACTCGCGCAACGACTCCCAGGAAACCGCGGGAAGGTTGTCGCGGACGCTCGGAAGTGTTCCGGGAGCGAGTTCGGGCCAGCGTGCGGTCTCGGCGACCCAACTGCCGGTCAGCGTGATGCCGATCGGCTGCACATCGAATTTGTCCTTGTCGATCACCGCCAATACTTCGCGGGCGGTGAGGCATGAAACCCCATGCTCACTGGAGCGGCCGCCGAAAACGACGGCGATTCGGGGGCGTGCGGGATTGGTGTCCGTTGGGTGGCTCATCGCACACCACGATAACGGTCGAGGCACAATGGAGTCATGCACAGACACGATCTTTCGGCATCGACCATTGCCGTGAGCGCCGGGCGACCCCCACGCGTTCCCGGCGGTCCGCTCAACGCGCCCATCACTTTTGCCAGCGCGTTCATACCCGGCGGTGAGTCCGAGTACGGTCGCCACGGCAACCCCGCCTGGGAGGCGTTCGAGTCTGTTCTCGGTGAACTCGAGGGAGGCCGGGCGCTCGCCTTTTCGTCGGGGACATCGGCGGCCACCGCCCTGTTCGAGTTGGTCCCCACCGGTGCCGCGGTCGTCGCGCCGATCCATTCCTACAACGGCACGTTGACCCAATTGCACGAGCGATCGCGCAAAAAGCAGATTGAATTGCGCCTCGTCGACATCTCCAACACGGCCGAAGTCATCAGCGCCGCTGAAGACGCGGCCTTGGTATGGATCGAATCCCCGACCAATCCCGCCTTGGAGATTGCCGACATCGAGGCGATCGCAACCGAGGCGAGCCGTTCGGGCACTGCCGTCGCCGTCGACAACACGTTTGCCACGCCGTTGCGCCAGAAACCACTCGACATGGGAGCCGACTTCGTGGTGCATTCGGCATCGAAACTCCTCGCCGGCCACAGTGACGTCGTGCTGGGCGCCATCGTCACCAACAGCGGCCGCGCCTGGCGTGCCCTCGAGTCGCGCCGACGCACGCTCGGTGCCATTCCCGGCGCCATGGAATGCTGGCTGACCACCCGCGGCATCCGCACGCTTCACGTCAGACTCGACCGGGCCGAGGCGAACGCCCGCGAACTCCACAAGCGGCTCAATGCCTCGCCGCTGGTCGCCGAATCACGTTATCCCGGATTCAGCACCATCATCGCCTTCGAGATCGCCGCGGGCCCCGATGCGGCACAAACAATGACCGAACAGAGTTCGCTGATCACGTATGCGACGAGCCTCGGCGGCGTCGAATCGACCTGGGAACGCCGTCGCCGGTGGGCCGGGGAACCGACCACGATCCCCGAAGGACTCGTTCGGCTCTCCGTAGGCATCGAGGACGTCGACGATTTGTGGGCCGACATCCGCCAGGCGATCGAGGCCGTCAGCTAGACCGCTTGACCTAAATAGATTCTGCCCTAAATTGACTCGCTTTTTGCTTCGCGCGAAATCAGCGCCGAGACCAGTTCAATCGGCGTCATCTTCCCCGCGATCAGCGCGGCAACATGCTCGACGATCGGCATCTCGACGCCATAAGCCTTGGCAAGGTCGGACACCGAGGTGCACGACTTCACTCCTTCGGCGACCTGGCGGGTCTGTGCGGTCACTTCGTCGACCGTCAGTCCCTGACCGAGTTTTTCGCCGAAGGTCCGGTTGCGCGACAGCGGTGAGGAGCAGGTGGCGACGAGATCACCCATACCGGCAAGACCGGAAAACGTCTGTGGGTCGGCGCCGATCGCCAGGCCGAGGCGTGCAGTTTCGGCCAGCCCTCGGGTGATGACCGAAGCCTTCGTGTTGTCGCCGAAGCCCAGGCCGACGCAAACGCCGACAGCCAGGCCGATGATGTTCTTGGTGGTGCCGCCAAGTTCACAGCCGACGACGTCGGTGTTCGTGTAGGGACGGAATGCCGGGGTGTGCATGAGCTTCTGCAGGCGCTCGGCGACGTCCTGGTCTTCACAGGCCACCACACTCGCAGCGGGCTCCCTGCTGGCGATTTCACGCGCAAGGTTGGGCCCACTGACGACCGCGATCCTTTCGGGACCGGCGCCGGTGATTTCGGCGATGACCTCGCTCATCCGTTTGTGAGTGCCGAGCTCGACACCCTTCATCAGACTTACGATGACGGCGTCCCTGGGGATCAGATGAGCCCAGGACTCGAGGTTCGCTCGCAATTGCTGGGACGGCACGGCCAGGACGACGACTTCGCGGTCGGCGAGGGCCTCCTCGGCATCGGTCGTCGCCGAAATCGCCTCGGGCATCGAGATGCCGGGCAGGTATTCGGTGTTCTCGCGATCGTTGTTGATGGCGTCGCACACTTCGGCCCGACGGCCCCAGATGCTGACCTCGTTGCCGGCGTCGGCGAGCACGAGCGCGAACGCAGTGCCCCACGAGCCCGCGCCCATTACGACGGTCTTCGCCATCAGTTGTCCAATCGCTTGTAGTTGGTTTTCGGCTTCTTCAGAGTATGGATGTCGATGCGCTCCGCGGTGGGCAGCTCGCCCCGCAGTTCGGCCATGAGCCGGGTGAGTTCGTCCATCAACCGTTCGGTCGCCTCGTTCAGTGAATCCTCGGTCAAGGGCTTGTTTTCGAATTCGACAAGGTCGATCGGCTTGCCCACCCGGACGTGGATCGTTTTGCGCGGCAACAGTCGCAATTGCAATTTGTAGGGCCACATGATTTCCTGCGGTCCCCATTGCATGACCGGTACGAGCGGTTTGCCGGTGGCAAGAGCGACGCGGACGGCGCCCGTACGGCCGCTCATGGGCCACCCGGCCGGATCGCGGGTGATGGTGCCCTCGGGATAAATGGCGACAACGGAGCCGGCGTTGACGGCCGCAATTGCTGCGCGAAGTGACTCCGCGGCGCCCTCGGTGCCCCGGTAGACCGGGATCTGTTCGGCCGCGCGAAGGATGCTCCCGATCACTTTGACCTGCATGATCGTGTCCTTCGCGAGGAACCGAGGGGCGATGTTGTTGTCGATCATGAAGTGTGAAATCAGGAACGGGTCGAGATGGGAAACGTGGTTCGGTGCCAGGACGAATCCACCCTCGGGAAGATTTTCCATGCCGGCCCAGTCTCGTTTGGTGAAGGCCACCATGATTGGCCGGAGAAAGAAAACGATGATCCCCATGGCTCGGGACACCGGGCGTTTCTCCATAAGGGCGAGCCTAATCCTCGCCGCCACCTCACGGCGAACACCCCGGCTAGTGTTGGCCCCATGCAGGCAACCGTCGAAACCTTTGACCAGTCGAGCGTTTCGGGTTCGGTGTTGACCGACGAAGGCGAGCGGCTGGAGTTTGGCCACGCCGCCATCGAGGACGGGCATTTACGACATGTGCGCCCAGGCCAGCGCGTACACATCGACCTCGACTCCGAAGGCACGGTGGCCGGACTTCGAATCTTCTAGCCGTCCCTCGCCCCTCATCCCCGAGATTTGGCCGATTTTGCCCCCGAGTTCGACCTGAAACGGCGATCTGAAGTGCCCTAGCGGCCAAATCTTGGGGATGGGGTCAGAGCGTGGCGGGTTTGAAGCTCGGCCGGGTTTTTTCGTAGGCGGCGATGTCGTCCGCGTGCGTCAACGTGATGGCGATGTCATCGAGGCCTTCGAGCAGACGGCCGCGCGTGTAGTCGTCGATGTCGAAGGAGTCTTCGATGCGGTTGGGTCCCTCGCCGGCCGAGACCGTGCGATTGACGAGGTCGACAGTGATTTGCGCACCCGGCTCGGCGTCGAGCAGATCCCACAACGCCTGGACCACTTTGTCGTCAACCTGGGCCGCCACCAGTCCGGACTTCGCCGAGTTGCCGCGAAAAATGTCGCCGAAACGAGGCGAAATGACGGCCTTGAAGCCGTAGTTCTGCAACGCCCATACTGCGTGCTCACGCGAAGAACCCGTGCCGAAATCTGGACCGGCGACAAGCACCGAGGCGTTTTTGTAAGCGGGCTGATTGAGTACGAAAGCCGGGTCGCTTCGCCAGGCCGAAAAGAGACCGTCCTCGAAGCCCGAACGCGTGACGCGCTTGAGGTAGACGGCCGGGATGATCTGGTCGGTGTCGACATTGCTGCGACGCAGCGGGGCGCCGACGCCGGTGTGCGAACTGAACTTCTCCATGTCAGGCTCCGATCAGGTCTGCAGGGCTGGCGAGATGGCCGAGGATTCCGGTGGCGACCGCGACGTCCGGTGACACGAGGTGGGTGCGACCACCCTTGCCCTGACGTCCCTCGAAGTTGCGGTTGGACGTCGAGGCGCTGCGCTCACCGGGAACGAGTTGATCGGGGTTCATACCCAGACACATCGAACAACCCGCGCCACGCCATTCGGCGCCGGCTTCCTTGAAGATCACGTCGAGCCCTTCTTGTTCGGCCTGCAGGCGTACGCGGACCGATCCGGGCACGACGAGGATGCGGGTGTTGTCGGCAACCTTGTGGCCCTCGATGAGCTTCGCGGCGACGCGGAGATCCTCGATGCGGCCGTTGGTGCACGAACCGATAAAAACCGTGTCGACGTTGATGGCCTTCATCGGGGTGCCGGCTTCCAAGCCCATATAGACGAGGGCGTTTTCGGCGGCGATGCGTTCGTTGTCGTCCTCGATCTCGGCTGGGTCGGGCACGCTGCCCGACAAGGCAACGCCCTGACCGGGGTTGGTCCCCCACGTGACGAATGGAGCGATCGTCGTGGCATCGATGGTGATTTCCTTGTCGAACACCGCGTCGTCGTCGGTGACGATGCTGTCCCAGTGGGCGACGGCAGCATCCCAGTCGGCGCCGGTAGGTGCGCTCGGGCGGCCCTTGAGGTATTCGTAGGTCGTTTCGTCCGGCGCGATCAGTCCCGCCTTGGCGCCCCATTCGATAGACATGTTGCAGATCGTCATACGGGCTTCCATTGACAACGCACGAATGGCGGCACCGCGGTATTCGACAATATAACCCTGTCCCCCGGCGGTGGTTTCCTGCGTGATGAGGGAGAGGATCAGGTCTTTGGCTGTGCTGCCCTCGGGCAGGTCGCCGACCACGTTGACGGCCATCATCTTCGGTTTGGCCTGCGACAAAGACTGGGTAGCGAGAACGTGTTCGACTTCGCTGGTGCCGATGCCGAACGCGATCGAGCCGAAGGCACCATGAGTCGACGTATGCGAGTCGCCGCACACGATTGTCATGCCAGGTTGAGTGAGGCCGAGCTGCGGGCCAATGATGTGGACAATGCCCTGATCGATGTCGCCCATCGGGTGGAGGCGAACACCGAACTCTTCGCAATTGCGGCGCAACGTCTCGACCTGCGTACGCGACACGAGGTCGGCAATCGGCTTGTCGAGGTCCGTCGTCGGAATGTTGTGGTCCTCGGTCGCGAGCGTGAGGTCCGGGCGTCGAACCGTGCGTCCAGCGATCCGGAGGCCGTCGAATGCCTGCGGGCTGGTGACCTCGTGAATCAGGTGGAGGTCAATGTAGAGCAGATCCGGCTCCCCGTCGGCACGCCGGACGACGTGTTCTTCCCATACTTTCTCTGCAAGGGTCTTGCCCATTGCGCTCTCCTCAGTCCAGATTCAAAACATTTTCAAACTTGCGTCTCACAATGCGATACGGCAGTATCAAGACATGGACAACTCTAGCGGAGTCGGCGTTCTTGACAAAGCCGCACTCGTCTTGGCGGCACTCGAACCGGGACCGGCAACACTGGCCGGTCTTGTAGCGAGCACCGGATTGGCACGGCCCACCGCGCATCGTCTTGCGGTCGCTCTCGAACATCACCGGCTCGTCGCCCGCGACATGCAAGGTCGTTTTATCCTCGGCCCGCGCCTCGGCGAACTCGCTTCGGCCGCCGGCGAAGACCGGCTTCTCGCCGCTGCCGGACCGGTGCTCGCTCGTTTGCGCGACATCACCGGCGAATCGGCTCAGCTTTTTCGCCGGCAGGGAGATTTCCGCGTATGTGTTGCGGCCGCGGACCGTCCCACCGGTCTTCGCGACTCGATCCCGGTCGGCAGCCAACTCACGATGAACGCCGGTTCGGCCGCCCAGATTCTGCTCGCCTGGGAGGACCCCGACCGCATGAACAAGGGACTTCTCAAGTCCGCGTTCTCGGCCGCGGAATTGTCCGCCGTACGCCGTCGTGGCTGGGCCCAGAGCATCGGCGAACGCGAAGTTGGTGTCGGCTCGGTCTCCGCGCCGGTCCGGTCGCCCTCGGGCAAGGTCGTCGCAGCCGTGTCTGTCTCGGGTCCGCTCGAACGCCTCACCCGCCAGCCCGGTCGTATGCATGCGCCGGCCGTGGCCGCCGGCGCCGAGCGCCTGTCCCAGTCCCTGCGCCGCTCCAACACCTAATGACTCGTTACGTCATAGACCTGCGGCGTCATAGACCCGCAGGTCTATGACGCTGCGCTGCGCTGCCATCCATTGGTGATCAGAGCCCGCTCAATCTGGTCGAAGAACTCATCCGTTGCCACACGAAAGGCAAGCAGTGGCAGCCGAAGAACTGTGTCGCCGCCGAGGCTGACCTCGTTTTGACGGAACGCGTCGGGGACCACCATTTGCGCAAACGCATGCTGAATGCCGTCAACTTCGACAACAACCCGAAACTGGAACCATCGCACGTCGAGGTAATAGCGGCCACCCTTGCCTCGAAGGGTCGCCTGTCGATCTGGCTTGGGCAATCCTCGACGCCGACATTCCCTCGCAAAGTCCAGCTCGCCGATCGATTGGGCGCCGTCGAGGACATCCAGCAAGACGAGCTCGAGGAACTTGCGGCGCTTGTCGCGTTTGACGGCCAACAAGGCGATCCCGATGGATTCGGCAGTCGCGATGCGTTGTTGCACGGTCATCGTCAGAATCAAAGCTGCCTGCTTGTTCGTTTGCGCCCACAGTCCGGCACGCACTGCTGCAACAGGGGGACGCACACGGGGAAGGCCCGCACTGATGATGTCGGTCGACCTCAGCCTCCGCGTCTGTCTCACGACAACTCCCGACGCGCTCACCGGCTTGGTTCCGCGCGGAACGGAAACACGAATGTGGTCAACACTGAATCCCTTGAGCCCAGCCGCAATGAGTGCGCTTGCCCCGTCGAGTGCGCATCTCTGGCCCGCCACCAGCACCGCAACCCACATGGAGGCGAAGTCGTCGAGGGGCCCCGTATGGAGTGCAATGGCGTGAACTCCATGGGCCTTCCACCGCCGCGCCCGGATCTGCGAACGTACCCGCCATTCCTCGACTCCCAGCCCACGCAACTGTCGTCGCGAGATGATGCCTCCCTGCGCCGCAGCAATCTCCTCGACATCCGCCATTGACGTCATAGAGGTGCGGCTCTATGCAGTCGCACCTCTATGACGCAACGCGGGGCGAAGGCGTCATAAGTCATGCCAACACGATGGGCCGCGGCTCCCGATCCGTACAGCCGCCTGTCCACAGGCTCAAAACAGTCCGGGGGTCTCCAGGTTGAGTAGCTGGGCTTTGCGGTCGAGTCCGCCGGCGTAGCCGGTCAATGAGCCGTCGGCGCCGATGATGCGGTGACACGGGACGACGATCGGAATCGGGTTGCGACCATTGGCGGTCCCGACTGCCCGCGGCCCCCGGCGGTCGAGGCCGAGGCGTTGGGAAATATCCCCATAACTCGCGGTCTCACCGAACGGCACCTTCATCAACTCAGCCCATACTCGGTGCTGGAAATCAGTGCCTTGGGCCGCGAGCGACAGGTCGAATTCAGTCCGCTCCCCCGCGAAATACTCCTGAAGTTGTCTCTCCGCAGCGTCCAGTATGTCGTTTTCCACCCGCGCGCCCTCCACAGAAGCATCGAAGTCGATCGCTGTGAGTTTGTCGCCGTCCGCGTGCAGTCGAAGACCGCCGATCGGCGAATCTATCCAACGTGTCGTCATGTGAGTCTCCTTCATAGGTCGGCGCTCGCCCGCCACAAATGCATGGCCGCGTAGGAACGCCAGGGACGCCACCGTTCGGTGTCATCAGAGTTCAGCCCGTATGCGGCAAGCACACGGCGGATGATGAGGTCGGTTTCGAGCATGATGTCGGGATCGGCAAGGGCCCGCATGCCGATGTAGTCCGCCGTCCACGGCCCGATGCCCGGAAGCGCGATCAGATCAGCCCGCAACTGTTCGCGGTCGGCGCCCGGATCGAGGTCGATTTTGCCGTCGGCAACAGCCTGCGCCACACCGATGAGAGCGCGCGCTCGGGACCTCGGCATGCTCAAAGCTGTCGGTCCTGCTTCGGCCAACGCTTCGGGCGTGGCGAAGGCGTGCGTCAACCCGTGCATCACCGCGAGTTCGAGTTGGACCGGCCTGCCATAGGCCACAGCGAACCGGCCGAGAATCGTGCGTGCACCGGCGACGGAAACCTGTTGGCCGACGATCGCCCGTACGGCGACCTCAAAGCCGTCGACCTGGCTGGGCAACCGCAGTCCCGGCGCGGCCGCGATGAGCGGGGCGAGTACGAGGTCGGCCGACAGGACTTCGTCGATGGCGACCGGATCGGCGTCGAGGTCGAGCAGCCGCCGACACCGCGCTACTGCCACGGCGGTGTCGCGGAGGTCTTCGAGTTCGAGCTCGCAGTCGACATGTTCGGCGTGGAGGGTCAGTGCAGCAACACCGACTCCATGAGGCAGATTCATCACCCGCGCATACGTGTCGCCGCTGACGCGCTCGACACCGGTAATGGAGCGCATCGCCAGGAATCCGAGGAGGCCTTCGCGGTGGAATGGTTGGCGTAAGGCGAGTCTGAGTTTGACCCGCCCGGTCGGCGTCGCGCCGCGTTTACCGCGCATTTCCGAAGGCGTACGCGCATATATCTGCTGAATCGAATCGTTGAATTGTCGGATCGAGGAGAAGCCCGCGGCGAAAGCGATGTCTGCCATCGCCAGCGAGGTCGTTTCGATCAGAACACGGGCAGTCTGGGCGCGGCCGCTGCGCGCGAGTGCGAGAGGACCGGCGCCGAGCTCCTCGGTCAACATTCGGTTGACATGGCGCTGGCTGTAGCCGAGGCGGGTGGACAGGCCTTCGACTCCTTCGCGTTCGACGACGCCGTCGCGGATCATCCGCATCGCCCGGCCAACGGCATCGGCTCGCACATCCCATTCGGGCGAACCCGGAGTCGTGTCCGGACGGCAACGACGGCAGGCGCGAAAACCGGCTTCATGTGCGGCGGCGGCCGTTGCATAAAACACGACATTTTGCGACTTCGGAGTGGTCGCCGGACAGGACGGCCGGCAATAGATACCGGTCGTCTTGACGGCAGTGAAGAACACGCCGTCGAACCGGGCATCACGGGACTGGACTGCCCGATAGCGCTGTTCGTGGTCGTCGATCATGTGTCCATTATGACCGAGTCCGCTGACAGCCACTAGCGGGAATCAGCCATACACGTCAGCGGTGCTGTTCTCAGCCCTGTACGACGCCGATGACCGTGCCCATGATGCCGAGACCGATGACGGCATACGCTCCGTTGATGGCGAAGAACCGCAGTGTCTTGCTCTCGTAAACACTGTTCTGAGCCATGACTGCGGCGCCGATGCCCGCACCGGTGCCGGTGCCGACCTTGAGACCGTACGACGTGAACGCGATGACGAGGCTGATCAGTAATCGACCAGACGAACTGCATCATTATGAGGCTCCCGGCTTGTGCCTGATCGTCGGTGATGCCCATTTCCTTGTGCCACGGCTTCCCGAACAACACGGCGTACCAAACGCCGCCCAGGGCGAAGAATGCGAGCGCTGCGAGGACAACCGCGATAATCCAGTTGTAGCTCATGAATCGGGAGAGTACTCCGATGGAAGCGCCGGAAATACAAAATACCCGGACCGGAGTCCGGGTATTTTGCTTGGTAGCCCCGACGGGATTCGAACCCGCGCTACCGCCTTGAGAGTGGAAATATTGCCTGATGGGTCAGTAGTGGTTACTGCTGTTTTTCGTTGATATTCCGGTATTTTTTGGACGTCTCATTGTTGGACGTTTGTGGTAATTAGCGACGGTTTTTGATCCTTGTGTTGCCCCAGTGTTGCCCGAGATGGGTCCTTGACGGGGTGACGTCCCGCTGAGTGGTGGAGTTTCTCGACACCGTGCGGGTCAGTTGGTTCAGATTATGCCGCAGTGATTTCGGGCATGACTTCGACCTCCTTCATGGGGTTTTTCATGGCTTCGAGTTCACGCATGGATGCTTCGGAGAAGTAGCGCCGGTCGGCGGCTTCCCATTCGTCATGCTGCTCGACCAGGACGGCGCCGGCGAGCCTGAGGAGCGCGGCGGGGTTGGGGAAGACGCCCACGACGTCGGTGCGACGTTTGATCTCCTTGTTGACCCGCTCGAGCGGGTTCGTCGACCAGATTTGTCGCCAGTGTTTCTGCGGAAAGTTGGTGAATGCCAGCAGGTCCTCCTTTGCGTCCTCGAGCATCTGAGCGACCTTGGGGTGGGACCGCTGAAGCATCCGCGCGACTTCGTCGAACTGGGTCCTCACGTGTGGCGCATCGGGTTGG